>JAUSJU010000021.1 GCA_030647175.1 bacterium
CAGAATTTGTTCTGCAAAAATAGGGAGAAGAGCCGTTGCTGAAGCAAAGAACGTGCTGAAGAAATCAAGCATCATGGTGGACCAGATGATTGTCTTTGATCGTACAAACGCAAGCCCCTCCCATACTGCATGCAAGGACACTTTTGATGGCGTTCCGGCGATTTCACCGCTGGTCTTCATGAGAAAGAGAGCAGTGATAACAGAGAAGAAGGAAATTGCGTTGAGAAGGTATACCGATCCGATTCCGAACTGAGAAATGACGAGTCCAGAGAGAGCGGGCCCTAAAACCATAGCTCCCTGGAACATAGTGACATTCAAGCTCATGGCGTTCGGCAGGTGCTCTCTTGATACGAGGCTGGGAATCATTGCTTGGCGGGGCGGAGCGTCAAATGCAAGAGCTACAGATGAGAGCGCGGTGATCGTGTAGATGATGAACGGGGTGACGCTATTGGTAAGGGTGGTAAAGGCAAGGATGGCAGAAAGGATGGTGAGGGTGATCTGGGTTATAAACAGAATCTTCTTCCTGTTGTGGGCGTCAGCGATCGCTCCTCCTAAAAGAGCGAATATGGCTATAGGAAGGAACCTTGAAAGGCCAATCATTCCCAAGGCAAGAGGGGAATGGGTAAGAATGAAGATGTGCCAGTTAATGGCGGCAAACTGCATCTGAGAACCCGTATTGGATATGAGAAGCCCGAGCCATAGCAGTTTGAAGTCGCGGTACCTGAGAGCTGGAAATCGGCGGTGTTTCATATATGAATCAAAGCATATTGTAGCATAATAGGCGCTTGAAGACGAGTTTGGTATACTAGAATCGTTGGCTTGCTTCGCTAGGCGTATCTGGTACTATGCAGTAAAATCTTGACCACTATCTTATGGAAGAATTATTGCAAGAAAATTTTTGGATCGTGATGCTACTTGCTCTTTGGGCATTGCCCTGGAAAGGGTTAGCTCTCTGGAAGGCCGCTCATTCTCAGAACAAGCGATGGTTCATCGTGCTTCTTCTCATGAACAGTTTTGGAATATTGGATATCCTGTATATTTTTATCTTTAGCAAAAGGAAAAAGAATCCTGTGATCCTCTATGAAGAACAAGACAACGTCTTCAAGTCATAAGCGAGATATTGAGTTCCTCTTTGAGATGGGGACTCTCAAGAATATCCAGCGCTCATGGCAACAGTTCGTGGGCATGGACTGCGCCAATAACTTAGAGCATAGCTTCAGGGTAGCTTTTTTGGCGCTTCTTATCGCTCGGATGGAAGGGGTGAAGAACGAAGAGAAGGTATTGAAAATGGCTCTTGCGCACGATCTTGCAGAAGCCCGGGTTTCAGATCTCAACTATATGCATAAAGTCTATACGGAAGGGGATGAAGACCGGGCATCTCACGATATGTTCAAAGGAACGTTATTCAAGGATATCTTTGGAGATATCTTGAAAGAGTATGAAACACGAAACTCACCGGAAGCTAAGATTGTGAAAGATGCGGATAACCTTGATGTGGATGTTGAGATGAAAGAGTTTGAAGAGCGAGGCTCCCAGCTTCCTCGCAAGTGGATGGCAGCCCGCAAGATCATACGGAATAAGAAACTCTATACAAAGTCTGCGAAACAGCTCTGGGACAAACTTCAGAAATCAGATGTTGCAAGCTGGCATCTCACCACGAACAAATGGTATCTCGTTCCTAATGCGGGGAAATAGTCTCTGAATGAATACAAAAGCGAAACGGCATTTTCAGAAAGTGGACCCTGTTTTATTCCGTGCGATTGAAAGAGTAGGGGAATTGGAAGAGATTGTTCCCCGAGAACCCAAAGACTACTTTTCTTCCTTGTGCAGAGATATCATATCTCAACAGTTGGCGGGAGCTGCGGCAAATGCGATCCTCGGACGCTTTCATGGATTGTTCCCAAGAAAGAAACCCAGTGTAAAGCATCTCAGTACTCTTTCTACTGAAGAACTGCGCGCAATCGGTATGTCTTGGGCGAAAGCGCGGTACATAAAGGATGCCGGACAGAAATTGGAAAGCGGAGAACTCCGACTTTCTCACCTCCAACAACTCGGAGATACGGAGGCAATAGCGGAACTTACCAAGATCAAGGGTGTTGGCCAATGGACCGCTGAGATGTTCCTCATGTTTTCGCTTGGCAGAGAAGACATCTTTTCATTTGGAGATCTCGGCTTGCGGAAAGGCATGCAGGAGCTCTACGGCATGCGAGAGTTTTCACAAAAGAAAGCGGAATTCATCGTAGCCCGTTGGAGCCCATACCGCACGTTTGCAAGCCGCATCCTTTGGAAGATCAAGGACGCAAGATGACTCTTCGCGTGCCTTTCTAGCGAATAAGGGGAGTTTTTGATATGATATTGAGATGAAAAGATCAGAGAACGGTAACCCCATCTTCTATCTGAGCGAGAAGATGTGGAAATACTCCAAGGGAAACAGGCGTAATGTCGTCCTGTATGGTTCGCTATTCGTGATGGCCAATGTGGTAGCTTTCGTAGAGCCTTTGATCATCGCGAAAGTGCTTAACATCGTCCAGGAGCAGGGAGTCAATAATCAGAGTTTGCCTTCTCTATTCTTTTTCCTTTCGCTCCTTCTCTTGCAGACCCTTGGCTATTGGATCTTCCATGCTCCAGCAAGGCTTCTTGAGATGCGCAACGCGTTCTTCGTGCGTGCGCAGTACAAAAAACATCTGCTTGACGGGGTCATGGCCTTTTCCATTGAATGGCACACTGACCATCACTCAGGGGATACGATAGACAAAATAGGGAAAGGAACTACTGCGTTATATGAATATTCAGAAAGCACCTTTCAGATCATCATTTCTTTTTTCAGTTTGGTAAGTTCATATATTGCCCTAATGTATTTCAATCTTCACGCGAGCTACATTGTGCTTTTCATGGTGATCATGACCATTTCTATCCTTCTCCAATTCGATAAAGTGATCGTCAGGCAATATTCAGCCTTGTACCTCAAAGAGAACAAGATCGCAGAAAAGATCTTTGACACCATCAGCAACATCACCACCGTCATTATTCTGCGCATTGAGGCGATTGTGTCCTCTTCCATGTATGGGAAGATTATGGAACCTTTCAAGCTTTTCAAGAAGAATCTGAACTTGAACGAGGCGAAATGGTTCTTGGTGTCTATATCTAGTAAAATTATGGCCATCCTGGTCCTGGGGTCATATTTCTATTTCCGCATTGGGGCAGGAGAGGCTATTCTAGTGGGTACGGTCTATGCCTTGTACGAATACGTCCAAAGGATCAGCGAGCTGTTTACCAGATTTGCGTACATGTATAACGATATCTTACAACAAAAAGCAGCGGTCATGAACGCAGAAGAGATCTCCAACGAGTTCAGCACGATAGAAAAAGTGGAACCCTTGATTCTGGATTCTCAATGGAACGAATTGCGAATTGAATCGCTTTCTTTCTCGTACCATACAGAAGGAGGAGCTGATCTGCATTTAGACAATGTTTCCCTCAGCATTAAAAGAGGGGAGAGGGTGGCGTTCATCGGAGAGTCAGGAAGCGGGAAAACCACGATGTTGAAAATCATACGAGAGCTGTACCGTCCTACCCAAGGGAAAGTGTACCTGGACGGGAACCTGCTGGAATATGGATTTCAGTCCATCAGCCCCAACGTCACGTTGATACCTCAGGATCCCGAAATCTTCTCCACCACCATTGAAGAGAATATCACCGTGGGAGTTCCCCACGATGCTGAAGAGATCAAGAAGTTCACCGACATGGCGTGTTTCTCTGCGGTCGTAGAACGCCTTCCGAGGAAGCTCGCATCCTTCATTCATGAGAAAGGAGTGAACCTGAGCGGAGGAGAAAAACAGCGTTTGGCTCTAGCCCGGGGCCTCATGGCTTCCCAGGACAAATCCATCGTGCTGTTTGACGAGCCTACATCCTCTGTAGATACCAGGAACGAACTGCGGATTTTCAACAACATCTTCAACGAGTTCCAGGGAAAGACGATTGTCGCCTCAGTCCATAGACTCCACTTGCTTTCTTTGTTCGACACAATCTATTTCTTCGATAAAGGTAAGATTATCGCCTCAGGATTTTTGCAGGAGCTTCTGACGGAATCTCCGGAATTCCAAGAACTGTGGGATAAGTACCACAAGGCGGGCAAACGCGCTCCAAAACTCATACCTGTACTGTCCGCATAATTGACAAAGAGAATAAACTTGGTATACTAAGCTTGGTAAAGAGGTGGCTCGCCCTCTTTTGTGCTCTTTTCACTTCGCTCCTACCGTTATGGGGGAGTTTCCAAGGTGGTAAAAACCAGAAAGGAGATGTCGTTATGACATCTGTAAAAATGCAGGAGTTCCTTTTGCCCATTGTTGAGGGGCCTCCTGAATTAGATCTAATTCTCGCTCTATTCAGAAGACAAGAGGTGGATTTCACCGCCGAAAATATCGGCAGCGTGCATGCCACCATTATCTCTGTAGCGAGAGGCAAAGAAGGAGCTGGGTCTTGGTTGCTCCACGGCAAGATCTTTCGGAAAGATGAATGGGGATTACCTCGTTATTCCCATAACTTTTCTGGCTCTTATAAGACAAGAGAACGGCAGGGAAGCTTTACCGTTTATGCTGTAGTCAAAGGCGAGAAAAATTCCCTCCTCTTGCTCAATCGTGTCCTTGACCTTAGGCACTATCAGGAACTTGCAGAAGAGCTTGATCTTCCTGTCGTAAGGGGGATTCGAAGGATGCCTCATCAGAACAATTAACTAAATATGGCGAGCCATCTCGCCCCATGTAATCATTCTGGCATGGGGCTTTTTTATTTGCTTATTCCTGCACGCGCCGTGCGTATTCTCCTGTCTGAGTGTTTACCTCAATAAGGTCGCCTTCTTCCACAAAGAGAGGAACCTGGATGACGGCTCCAGTTTCTAACGTCGCAGTTTTGGTGCCTCCTTGCGCTCTGTCTCCTTTCACTCCAGGAGGAGTTTCCTTCACCCGAAGACTCATCTTAATGGGAAGAGAGAACGTAATGATCTTTTCTTCAAACATGAGCCCGTCTACGAGAGTATTGGGCGATAGGAAGGGAGCCTGAGGCCCTACCTGTTCGGCGGTGAACTGGAATCTTTTGCTTGGGTCTTTGGGATCTGCAAATACGTATGCCCCCTTGTTTGCATAGATGAACTTGAGCTGGACCTTCTCAATGTTCGCCTCGTCAAAGGTTTCTCCCTGGTGGATGTTGCGCTCCACGATGGTTCCCGTAATGAGGTTTCGCAGCTTGCCTTGTATGGTAACTCTGCGCTGAGCTTTCTTCATGGCGTTTGCTTCCAGTACTTCGTACGGCTCTCCGTCGATGACGAGCTGGACGCCTTTCCTTAGATCTGAATGGGATAGCATAGGTGATTATTGGAATGTTTGGTTGATGATATTCTTGTACCCCAAAAGGAATTCTTTTCCCGTCATTGGGGTTTTGCCTTCCGGCTGCAGTTTTTGGATGAGAAGGGCTCCTTCTCCCGTATACACTCCGAGCTTTCCCTCGGGATCTTTGAATACCGTTCCGGGAGTTCCCTGGAGAGGGGATACCTCGGCTTTCAGAATCTTCACAAGCTTTGATTGAAAGCTCGTGAAGGTTCCGGGCCATGGAAAAAGACCTCGTACCTGCCTTTCTATATACAGGGCGGGATTCTTCCAGTCAATCTTTCCGTCTTGCCTTGTAAACAACTTGGTGTACGTGGCTTTTGCATGGTCTTGCGGTATCGGCGTTATAGCTCCTGCGACCCACTCGGGAATAATCTGTACCAATAAGTCGCCGCCCAATTCCCATAGTTCTTTTGTCAGCTCAGGAGCGGTGAAGCGCTTGGTACCTATTTCAAACTTCTCTGTGGCTACGATGGGTCCGTGGTCTACTTTTTCATCCATTAAGATGATGGTGACTCCTGTCGTAGTTTCTCCGTTCATGATGGTGTTTTGTATCGGGGTAGCCCCTCTGTACTTGGGGAGCAGAGACGGATGAACATTGAGAACCCCATGCTTTGGAATCTCAAGAAGTTTTTTAGGAAGAATCTTGCCGTAGAATCCAACCACGATGAGATCTACATCGGAACTTTCCGGATCAACAATATGAAAACCGGCTCTTTCCATCTTTTCTTTAAGGATCAGTCCGGATTCACGGCCCAAAAATACGATGTTCATGCGTTGTTGACCTCTTCGCGCCATTCAATCTCAGATTCTTTTCCCGCAAACTCCAGCCATTCGTTGTCTCCCTCGCGCACGACGAACCATTTTTTCTTGGCAGCTGACCAGACCATGGGGTCTTTGCGGTAGAAAGGCTTCTTGACGATCTCTTTGGGCTTCAATCGGTCGAGCTCTAACCATCTCTTGAACACGGTTTCAATGGAGTAATCCAGATTCCGTGACTGCGCCCACTGGGCTACTTTCGTGAGCGCCTCCTTGGCTTTTTCCAGGGATCCCGCCAGTTCTAAAAGCTGTTTTGCGGGTCTGGTATACCTTGAATAGATGATCTTTCGTTTCTTGGCGTCCTTCTTTATTTGCGTCAACGACAACCCTTTCGTGGCAAAATAGTGGTTCACCACTTGCTGGAGCTCTGTTTCTTTCTCTTCCTTTTTTTCCCGTTTCATCGCTTTCATCGTACGGCATTTTGTGATACACTGCAAGCGCATATGAAGCGGATTTTTATCGCAATAAACCTGCCAGAGGAAGTGAAGGAATCCCTTGTTTCGTTCCAGGATCAATGGCCGGACCTTCCCGCAAACTGGACTAAAAAAGAAAACCTCCATATTACTCTGCAGTTTCTGGGGAATGTTTCAGACAAGGAACTGGAAAAGGTCATTGAAAAATTGACCTCGGCAGGGAAGAACCATGCATCATTTGAGGGAACGCTTCGCAATATCGTCTACGGCCCCACCAAGAGCCGTCCTTCCATGGTATGGGCTTTTGCAGAGAAAAGCTCTTCCTTGGCCGCCCTCCAGAAAGATA
>JAUSJU010000038.1 GCA_030647175.1 bacterium
CAATCTTGAGTTGGACACCTTGATGCTCTTCAAGGACGGAACAGATATCACCGATTCGGTGACTATCAGAAACCAGCTTGGTACGTCTGTTGAAGGAGCAAACGGTGTGTCTGAAACAGGAGACGAAGCAGTCGTCGACAACAGAATCATTGTCGCCTGGACTTCGGGAGCTTCCGGAACAGAAGACATCATTGGTTCTGAAGAAACAGTGACGTATGCCCTGTACGGTACGCCGAGAGCATTCGACACGATCTCTACTGTCGGAACTGACTTGGTGAACTTGAGCCTGATCGGATCTGAAACTGCAGCTGACGTGAGGAAATACTTGGCGCTCTTGAGCACCAACATCTACTCGCTCGCTGCTTCAGCCGGACAGACTGCAGCTTCCTTGAACGGCGGCGGAGACTTTATCTGGTCTGACGAGTCGTCCATCGGAACGGTACCTCACACGGCAGCGGATGACAGCACGGGTTCCAACGACTGGTTCACGGGATATCTCTTGAAGAATCTCGATCTTGGATCAGTAGGCTGGCAAGCCCCGTAATCCTGATTGAATCCTGCGCCTCATTCCTTGTGCGAGGCAGAGCAGGAAACCAAGAACCCCCGAAAGGGGGTTTTTGGTTTCATACGATTCCAAATGATCTAATCTTCTAGTACAATGGAATTATATGGACCAACAGAATAAATTCCCTAAAAAGATCCGGAAATTATTACGCAGGACCTTCCCTGTTCTGGCAGTAGCATTCGTAGGTTACGCTATATACGAAACTTTTGATCCTAACGATATACTAGCGTCTGTTATGGGAATATCGGCTGTTCTTGGTTTTATAGCCTTGTTTCTATGGACCCTCTCTTTGGCCTATAAAAAATCAGAGGGTACGTTCTGGATTGTTTTCGCAATATACGGAATAGCCGCTGGATTGATAGAGCTTTCTACGATGGGGGCGTCTGCTATGGAAATATTGGCTGCTCTTGGTTTTGCAGTCTTGTCTCTAGGGATCTTTTCTTTGGCCTATAAAAAGTCAGAGCGCGCCTTCTGGATTGTTTTCATGATATTCACGATCGTCTGGGCGTTTGTAAGACTTAACCAATGAACAGGCAGAGTCTGTGTGCTCTATCTGAGCAGTTTTAAGAACTCCTCCACTTCTGCTTTTGAGGCGGGGTTGTATTCCAGTACTTTGAGCGCTTGTTCTCTTGCTTTATCGAACTCAAGAAGCTGGTAGTAGGTAAAGGCGAGCGAAGCCCGTAATTGGTAATTGGCGGGTTGGAGAGAAACCATTATCGCATAGATATCAGCTAGCTTTCCCAGGTCTTGGGAGGTGAGGTACGCCTGGGCCAAGATAGTGAGGGCCGACATGGACTTTTCCGGATAAAACCCTTTTGCTTTTGCTGTTTTAATGTATTCAGAGCTTTGTTTGTCATCGCCCGCAAATTGCTCCACTATTCCTTTAAGGAACCAGCATTCCCCGGTTTTTTCATTGACGTCAATGCACTCTTGCGCTTTAGCGCGTGCTCCTTGGTAATCTTGGATGAGAAGGAACGTTTTTATCCAATCAATGTATACCTCCAAGTGTCCCGGGCTTAATTGTCTTGCTTTTTCGAAGTAGGAGTTTGCCTGGGCGATGCCTTCTGTGCGCTGTTCTGGAGAGAGAGTGCCGGCTTTGCCCTGCTGCTCAATAGAGATGTTGGTGAGTTGCCCCAAGAATATCCATGTTCTGGTATGGTTGGGCCATGCCTCGGAGGCCTCTTTGAGGGCATCGTATCCTTTCCGTACGGTTTCTGCGTTGCTGAGTGCTCCCTGATCGTTGCAAAGCTTTAGCGTATCAAAATACTTGAAACGCGTGTAGGGATTCAAGAACGTTTCCTTGCTTTCAAACACCGCCTTGTCTAAGAACTTTATTGCGTTCTCGCACTGTCCGGTCTTCGCAAGAATGATTCCCAGATTCAGGTCCTCATTTATCAGCAGGGGCTGCAGAGCATAGTTCCAGCTGAACCACGCAAGGAATACGGCGAATCCGAGGAGCGCCACCTTTTTCTGGATTCCTCGTGTTGGAGACGGCGCTTGCGTTTCTTCCTCCGTTTCTTTTGAGTCGGTATGAATGAGGAAGAGGCAGTAGGACACAAGAAGAGAGGAAATGATGAATGTGGAGAACGCATCAAACGAGAAAAAGTCTGTCACCAGATATCCTATAAACGTTGCCTGAATGCCGTGGATCAAGGCTTTCTGGTCGGGACGCCTTTCTTTTATCTTCTGCAGCTGCATAAAGAGCACGGCAAAAAGGGCAAAATAGAGCAGGGCGGCCGGGATTCCTGCCTGCGTTGCAATGTCTAAGAAGGAATTGTGGGCTCTGTCCCACCAGCTGTTTGGAGTTTCCTGAATAAGCTGGATGCCAGGAAGTCTGGGATCATAGTTGCGATCAAAAGCAACCTCAAAATTCTCCGGACCATATCCCAGCAGAGGCCTTTCCTTGAGCGACTGCCAGGCTATCTGCCACGTGGAAAAACGAGGATCTTGAAGAAAGGAATTGATGCTCATCCTCTTCGTTATTCCAAGGAGCGTATTGTTTTCTTGTATGAATCTTGGAAGAGCGTCTACCAGGGTTACGTTGACAAAGTAGACCGATGCGAACGTCATAGTTGCCAGAACAGCGAAAAGTCCCTTGAGCAAATGAGCCCGCAGAGGATTCTTAAAGGGGTAGAAGATTAGGAAAAATGAGAATCCGAAAGCTAATCCCACATAGGATGATCTGCTTTGCGTGATGAGGATTACGAAGAGGAAGAGAGCAACAAGGGAGAAATAGAGGATCTTTTTTACCGGAACACTCTCTTTTATAGCCAAGGCCAAGACGGTGAATACGAAAAACATGAGGTACATGGCGAGCAAGATAGGATTTCCCAAGGAGCTCGTGGGCCGTTCTCCTGTTTTGACAAAGATTTCAGTAAACAATCCCTGCCATTGTATGAGAGCCATCATGCTTACCAATACCGCAATACCAGTAGCAAAAGCCCACGTTCTGTTCCAGTCTTTGGATTTGAGAATGAGAAATGCGAGAACTGCGAATAGGATATATGAGGCGAAATTAACCATTCCTCCCGACCGGAACGGGGAACCCCAGATACTGAAGGTGTGATCAAAAGAAAAAAGCGTCGCCAGCAGGAATAATCCCAAGATTCCGAGAAGGATCAGGAATCCGGCACCCTCCTTCTTTCTCCATTCTATCTTTCGGAGGTTTTGCGGATGAAAGAACAATATGGCTCCGGCAATAATGACCTCAAGACAGAGAAGCACACGGAATACCAGGGTTTTTCCCCAGTCAGGAGGAGAGAACAAGGGAGGTAAACTCAAGAGAGGGAGGGCAAGTACGAGGAGCATGCATACGAAAAATGCACGAGAAAGAGTCTGGTAAGAAATCATATTCTATGATATACCATGAACTATATGAAAACAGCAAACGTAGGCATTTTAGGGTATGGAGAGGTAGGGCAGGCGATCGCGAAGTTCTATTCCAATCCGAAGATTAAGGATTTGAAACGGGATGACGGCCTAAAAGGCGTCGAAATTCTTCACGTATGCATTCCCTGGAGCCGCAACTTTCTTCCTATCGTAAAAAAAGCAATACGGGATATCCGTCCCAAGCTTGTTATAGTTCACTCCACCGTGCCTCCTGGTACCACAAAGAAACTGGGAAAGAATGCGGTACATAGCCCGATCAGAGGAGTCCATCCGAACCTCTTTTTGGGCATCAAGACGTTCGTAAAGTATATAGGAGCAGATGACAAGAAGGCAGGAAAGCAGGCAGAGGCCCATCTCCGGAGCCTCGGCATGAAGACAAAGCTCGTCTTTCCTTCATCGGCAACCGAGATCGGCAAGCTTTTAGATACCACCTATTACGGATTGTGCATTGCATGGCACGGGGAGATGAAGAAGATATGCGACAAGCTCGGCGTAGACTTTGAGGATGCGGTGGTTGATTTTAATACGACATACAATCAGGGGTACGTCACGTTGGGCAAGCCGAACGTCGTGCGCCCGGTGCTCTATGCTCCCGAAGGCTTTATCGGAGGCCATTGCGTCATTCCCAATGCGGAAATCCTCAGTTCTCAATATCAAAGCAAGGCATTGGACCTGGTATTGCAATACGCACCAAAGAAAAAGAAGAGCAAGAAAAGGAGGGGATAGAGGTATTAAGGTTATGGGTTCTCTTGACAGGGTTTGATCTAAGTATATACTAAGTATATACATTGAAACTTGCATATGGAAACAAAGATTACGAAATGGGGAAACAGCTTTGCGGTGCGCCTTCCTAAGGAGGCTGCTCTGGAATTGCTGCGAATAGGCAATAAGGTGAAGGTCCTTTCTGAAAAAAGGCAGATTGTTATCAGGGCGATTTCTGCTACTAAAAAAGTAGAAACCTTGCAAGGCCTTGTGGATCGTATCGGAGAAGATAACAAACCAGGACTTTTTATGTTGCGGGACAAGCCCCGTGGCAAAGAAATATGGTGAATCCTCCATACATTCCGAGCAGAGGAGATATCGTTTGGGTAGATTTTGATCCTCAACGGGGACACGAACAGGCGGGCAGAAGGCCAGCTCTTACTGTTTCGCCCCAAACATATAATAGAAAAGCCGGGCTCGCTCTTATGTGCCCCATCACCTCAAAGATTAAAGATTATCCATTTGAAGTTTCCGTGAAACAGAATACCATTCAGGGGGCTGTGTTAGCTGACCAGATTCAAAGTCTTGACTGGTCAGAGCGCAACGCTCGATTTATTGAAAAGATAGATGCTCCTTTGCTAGAGAGCATACAGCAAAAACTTCTTTTGCTTATTACAGAAGGATAGAATCTTTTATTTCTATGATATTTCAAGGCAAAACAATTTTGGTGACGGGGGGAGCGGGATCTTTCGGACAGAAGTTTACCGAGCTCATCCTGAAAGAGCACGATCCTTCGGTGGTGCGTATTTTTGATAATAATGAGTTAGCGCTCGTGGAAATGGAGCGCAGGTTTGCAGACAGTAGAATCCGTTTTTTCCTTGGAGATGTGCGGGACAAGAATCGTCTAGAACGCGCCATGGCAGATGTTGATATCGTGGTGCACGCAGCGGCGTTAAAGCATATTCCCGTGTGTGAATATAACCCGATTGAGGCGGTGCGCACTAATATTGAAGGAGCCGTGAATGTTATTGATGCCGCTATTGACCAGGGAGTGCCATTGGTCATGAATATCGGCACGGATAAATCGGTGCAGTCTGCGAACCTCTATGGAGCAACGAAAATGGGTGCAGAGCGCCTATTCGTCCAGGGAAACGTGTACGGGGCGCGCAAGAATGTGCGATTGGGATCTGCACGATACGGCAACGTGATCGCTTCTTCGGGATCTGTCATCCCTCTATTCATGGAACAGCGAAAAACGGGGGAAGTCACCGTAACTGATGAGCGCATGACCAGGTTCTGGATATCGCTGGACGAAGGAGTCCGTTTCGTCATCAGATGCATTGAGCGTATGCATGGAGGAGAGGTATTCGTGCCGAAAGTTGCCAGCATGAAGCTTTTAGATCTTGCTCAGACGATAGCCCCGGAAGCCAAGGTGAAAATCGTCGGTATCAGACCCGGAGAGAAACTTCACGAAACGCTCATTACCGAAGAGGAGGCGAGGCGCACGAAAGAGATTGACGACGCGTACGTGATCACCCCTGAGTTTTCTTTTTGGAAGGAGGAAAACTGGAAAGAGGGAAAGCAGGTTCCCGCAGACTTCTCCTACCGGAGCGATCAGAACAGCCAGACTATCACCAAGGAAGACATGAAGAAAATGGTGGATGCCATGGGACATGAGGCATGAAAAAAGTTCTTCCCTACGGCCATCAGTCAATAGACGGGAACGACATCGCTTCCGTTGTGCGCGTATTGAAGAGCGATTGGATTACTCAGGGGCCTGTCGTAGATCAATTTGAACGATCGGTGGCAACGTATTGCAATGCAAGGTATGCGGTGGCGTTTTCTTCGGGAACCGCAGCTCTGCACGCAGCATATGCCGTTGCCGGCATTGGACCTGGAAACGAAGTCATCACTACTCCTATGACATTTGCCGCTACCGCAAATGCCGTTGTGTATTGCGGAGGAAAACCCGTGTTTGCCGATATCCAGGAAGATACGTTGAATATCAGCCCCGAAGAAATCAAAAAGAAGATCACGAAACGAACCAAAGCAATAGCAGTAGTTGATTTTGCCGGCCACCCGGTAGAATTAGACGCCATACGGAAGATCGCAAAAGCACGGAATCTTCTGGTCATTGAAGACGCAGCCCATGCACTGGGGTCAACATACAAAGGAAAGAACATAGGATCCTTGTCTGACATGACCATATTCAGCTTTCATCCGGTAAAGGCAATTACCACGGGAGAAGGAGGAATGGTTGTTACCAATAAGAAAGATTTCTACGAAAAGCTCATGACTTTTCGCAGCCACGGCATCGTGAAGAAGCCTGAAAAGGGAGGATGGTACTACGAGATAGAGACATTAGGGAACAACTACCGCATCACCGATTTTCAATGCGCACTTGGCCTGAGCCAGATGAAAAAGCTCGGGAAGTTCGTTCAGAGGAGAAGAGAGATCGTACAGCAATACAACAAAGCATTTAGATCAATGCAAGAGATTGTGACTCCTGTTGAAAAAGCATATGCGAAATCTGCCTACCATATATACGTTATACGGCTTCGCTTGGAACGGTTGCGAGTAGGTAGAAAAGAAGTGTTTGATGCGTTACGCAAGAAGGGCATTGGCGTGCAGGTGCACTACGTCCCTGTCCACCTCCATCCTTTTTACAAGAAAACATTCGGATATAAACAAGGGGATTTTCCTGAAGCTGAGGCGTACTACGAAACGGCTATCACCCTGCCCCTTTTCCCAGGGATGACTTCAGGGCAGGTAAAAAGCGTGGTGAAAGCAGTAAAGGAAGTGCTCTCTCAGTTTAGGAAAAGGCGTTAATATTTCGGATTCTTCTGTTCCGCGCTCTGGTTGATGCGTAGGAGGGAAGGGTCTTGTTCGTAAAGCTTCAGGACGTCGTTCATGCGGAAGTGAGGATTATCAGGAAGGAGCCTTTCGTAGAGGATGTTCACAAGTTCGTAGTCTGCTTGTTCGTCTACCGTCCATCGGAGGGATGAGTGATCTTCACTCTGCTCCATTGATTTCCATGCGAAGTTTTCAGGGAATCGTTTGATGTGAATCGTGACGTGTTCCCGGTCTATTAATTCCGTGGTCGTTTCCCATAGCTTTTTCAATACCGGAAAAGATATCGCTTCAACTTCTGTTCCTCTGGGATAGGTATGTGTGGTGATGCTGGTTGATACAAAATCAAGAGAGGGATCTGCCACGAACTCTCCAATGACCTTATCGATGACGTCAGGGTCTGCAAGGGGGCAGTCTGCGGTAACCCGGACTACGACATCCATATGCGATTCTTTTGCCGCTTGATAGTAGCGGTCAAGGACGTCTTCTTCAGATCCCCTGAATACCTTTACCCTTGGATTGTATGACTGCACGAGATTCACGATCTTGTCGTCATTGGGATTTGTCGTCGTGGCAAGAACGATCTCTTCTACGAGCTTTGATTCCAATACTCTGTCTACAACCCGGAGCAGCATGGGCTTTCCGGCGATATCAAGCAACACCTTATTGGGCAGACGGGTAGAACCGGTCCTTGCCTGGATAATGCATCCTATTTTTTTCATAGCTCTATCCTATGGGAAGATACGCTTTTCGGCAAGGCAGGGACCTTCTGTTTACAAGACATCTTTTGCGTGCAATCTTTACTATATATGTATTGCGTCATTGGTGAAGGAAACCGGATTGAATACAGCTCTATCCCTTTGAAGGAGGGATTGAACAGCATCGGAACCGTATATGGAATTGCGGCTTTAGACTATGCGCTTTCAGATATCAAAGGTGCCGAATTGCTGCAGGATGTATCTCCTACGCGTTTTGATGGAAAGGGTATGTTTATCTGTGTGCGGGACGGGCGGTTTGTCTGGGCGTCTCCCGATATTTCTGGAATCCGTGACGTATTCTATGCGATATTTGAAGACGAGAAACAGATCGTGGGAGACGATTTTTTTGAGATCGTTTCGCAGATCCGATCCGTCACTCTCAATGCAGATACTACAGCTTTTTTCATCCGTCAGGGATACTTTCCTCCGGGAGCAACATTTTTCCAGGAGGTTTCTCGGGTACGCGTGGGTACGAAATTAACCTTTGCACATGGCAAGGCCGTAGAAGAGAATGCATGGGAATCAGAAGAACAAGAAAAGCCGAGGACCTACGAGGCGTTCAAGGACGCTTTGAGCTCTGTATTGAAAGTGAGGGAGGTGAGCGATGAGGACGCGATCTTTTTGTCAGCTGGAGTGGACTCCGGCCTTCTGGCGGCCTTGAGCGCAAAGACCTTCCATAAACATCCTCTTGCCATTACGATGCGCTACAAGCAGACATTGAAGATCAACGAGATAGACGCCGTTGGTTCAGAGAGAATAGCCCGACACCTTGGATTAGAGCATGTCGCCATCACCTTTGACTTTGACGAGGAACATCCATCTTCTCTGAAAGGATTTATTGAACGCATGCCGTTGGCTGCCCATATGGCCGTCACGTTCTTGAAGATGAGCAGGGAAGTTGCCAAGAGAGGGAAGACAAAAGTATGGTGCGGGCAGAACGCAGACAGCTTATACAACTTGGGTCCTACGGAAAAAACATTGGGAGGCCCTATTAAGCGGTTCTATCTTTCCAAGGAGTATTGGAAGTCTTTTCCGGACATCAAAGACAAAAGCGCTTTCGGGTTCTTGTGGCGATGGGTGGGGGCGCTTGGCCCGCCTTCGCTCCGTTTGAAAAGGGGGTTTCAGATGCGCCAGCCCTCTACCTTCCATGAGCTGCTGCATGCTTTTGAAGAATCAGAGGAATACATTGCGCTTCCGTCTGCAACCCAGAAACCTGAACAAGGAGCATCTTCTGAAATGTTGAGTTATGCTGAAGCAAAGCGGTTATTCTTTGACAGAAAGGCGCAATCCTTTATCATCGGAAGAGATCCGAGAGCAGTCTATGCGGCTGGCGAGCAAGAGCATGTGGAGGTTATCCTCCCATATTCGGCAGCAAACATGGTGCATTTTTTCAGAGGCCTTGAATTGGGGATACGCGATGTATTCTGGCCAAAACGATACATCTACCGGTATCTGCAAGAACTCTTGGGGGCGAGCCACTTCAATTCGCTGTACGGCTCGCAAGAGAGATTTCTTCCCCAGGTTCAGTATCTGAACTGGCAGGAATGGCAGAAGAAAACTCTCTTTCGCACAAGTTTTTGGAATGAAATCAGGGAAGAAGTCAAAGAGAATCCAATCGTGCACGCCCTGGAAAAGAAGAGTAGCCCCTTCTTCAATAAAAACAGCCTTTACCATATAATCAATCTGTATTGGATGCAGAGTGTGTTGCGCAAAATAGAGGATGGGGGAGTCGCCATCAAAATTGCAATATGAACAAAAAAGAACAGCAGATACAGAGTTTTTGGAACGACCAGGCAAAGAAATTCAAGGGCTCTGATTTGGCTACGGCTCCCGACACGTATTACCGCCAGCTTGAGATCCAGCGCATTGCAGAATACCTCAAAGACGGAACGAAGATTCTTGATGTGGGATGCGGAAACGGATTCTCCACGATCAAGTTTGCAGAACGCTTTCCACGTGCAGCGTTTGTAGGGCTTGATTATTCCAAGGACCTGGTTCATTTCGCAAGAAAGAACCTTGCCTTGCAGAAACCTAACGTGAGAAAACGGGTGGAATTCATTGAAGGAGATGTGCTGGCATTACGTAAAGTTGCTAGATTGCGCAATGAAAAGTTTGATTACATCGTTTCAGAGCGATGTCTGATTAATCTTTTGAACTGGGAACAGCAACGCCAGGCACTCCTTTCTTTGAAAAAGTACCTGAAAAAGAACGGCCGTATCATTCTTACAGAGAACACCCAGGAAGGGCTTTCACGTCTTAATATATTGCGTCAAAGCTTGAATCTGCCTGAAATTAAAGTCAGGTGGCATAATTATTATATGCCTCAGGAGAAACTTATCCGTTTTGCGAAAGAGAATTTCATCGTTGAAGAAGTAAAGAACATCGGAAGCCTATACTACATTATTTCCCGAGTAGTGTATGCGAAGCTTGCCGCGTTGAAAGATCAGGAACCAAAGTATCTACATCCCATCAATCAGATTGCTTCTCAGCTTCCAAGTTTGGGGGACTATTCTCCGAACTATATTTTCCTGCTGAAGAACAAGTCTTGATTAGATATGGCAAAGGATGTGATGCAGATAGGGGACAGGCGCATAGGGAAGGGAGAGCCATGTTTTATCATTGCAGAGCTTTCCGGGAACCATCATCAAAAGTATGAAGAAGCGGTGGAGTTGATCAAGCAGGCAAAGGCAGCGGGAGCTGACGCCGTCAAACTCCAAACCTACACGCCAGACACCATCACACTCAACGCCAGAACCAAATGGTTTGTGGTGGGAGGGAAGGGTCAGCCCGATGATTGGAAAGGAAAATCTCTCTGGGATTTGTATCAGGCCGCATACACTCCGTGGGAGTGGCAGCCAAAGCTCAAGAAACTTGCGGATGAGCTCGGCATCACCCTGTTTTCTTCGCCATTTGATGAAACCGCAGTTGATTTCTTAGAGAAGATGGATGTTCCGTGTTACAAGGTAGCTTCCTATGAGGCAGTACACATCCCTCTTTTAAAGAAGATAGCCAGTAAGGGAAAACCCGTCATCATGTCCATCGGGTACGCTTCTCTTGAGGAAGCGGAGCTTGCAGTACGCACGTTGAAAGAAAACGGCGCAGGAGATATTGCGGTACTCCATTGCGTGACTTCCTATGCGGCCTTTCCTTCTATTGAAGTCATGAATCTCAAGACCATCGAGGATATCCATGATCGTTTCGGCGTGGTGAGCGGGTTTTCAGATAACAATGCCGGCATTGAGATACCCGTGGCTGCGGCAGTAGCGGGGAAAGCTTCAATTATAGAAAAGCACTTGATTTTAGATCGTGCAGCAGGAGGGCCTGACGCAAGATTCTCTATTGAGCCGGCAGAGCTCAAGCACATGGTGGAATTGATTCGGCGCGCGGAAGCGGGAGAAACCCAAGAAGTGCTCCAAGAGATTGGTATTCAAGATGTAGCTGTTGCGATGGGGCAGGTATTCTATGGTCCGGCTTCTCCCCAAGAAAAGGAGAACATTGTATTCCGTCCGGGAGTCTGGGCAAAGGCAGATATCAAGAAAGGGGAGGAGCTGACGCAAGAGAATATCCGGGTAGCCAGGCCAGCAGGTCTCATGGAAGTGAAGCCAAAGGATTTTGAGAAGATCCTAGGAAGACGGGCGTCACAGGGCATTGCGTTTGCCACTCCCATCTCTTGGGATTTGGTCGAATGAGAAGGTAAAAAGAGGCGAATGACACCGGTTGATTTTAGGCGTGATCGTGATAGAATGACGTATCTGCAAGGATCGTATGGACACGAACAGCTTACAAACAATCCAAAAAGCTTATAGAAGGGGGGAGAATATCGTCCAGTACCTAAAAAAGGGCAACAGGTCAGAAACCACTACTGAAATGGTCATGATCAGCTATGATCTCCAGAGCGGAAGCTATATCAAACAGGCCCAAAAGACTTCTGCATTCCACGAGCGGTATACGAAGGCTATAGCTAGCGTTATCAACAGGTTGGGTGTTTCCTACGACTCTATCCTTGAAGCCGGGGTGGGCGAGGCGACAACGTTGGCGCATCTCGTCCCGAAACTACGACCCGCTCCAAAAAAGGTATATGGCTTTGACCTGTCCTGGTCCAGGGTGCGGTACGGAATTGCATACACGAAGAAGCGAAAAGTTCACGGAGCATCTCTTTTTACGGGCGACCTCTTCAATATTCCCTTGGCAGACCATTCCATTGATATCGTGTATACGTCCCATTCCATAGAGCCCAACGGCGGGAGAGAGAAGGAAGCATTGCAGGAATTGGCGAGAGTCGCCAAAAAGTATCTGGTGCTGCTGGAGCCCGCATACGAGTTTGCCGGCAACAAAGCTCGGCAAAGAATGCAAAAGCACGGATATGTCAGAACTCTCTATGCTTCAGCGCTTTCACTTTCGCTCAATGTGGTAGAGCACAGATTGTTTGACGAGTATTTGAATCCGTTAAATCCGACAGGCCTCATGGTTATAAAGATATCTCCGAAGAAAACACATAATATCAAAACCCCTTTTCTTTGCCCCGTTACGAAGACTCCTTTGGAGCTGGTGAAGGGCGCGTATTTTTCAAGAGAAGGCCTTCTCGCATACCCGATTGTTGACGGAGTTCCTTGCTTATTGAAAGATAACGGGATTATCGCTACCCACTTTACAGATAATTTTTCAACCATATGATTTCTCGTGATAAAACAATCGTTATCGATTTAGACGGCACGCTGTGTGAAACGAAAACGGAGCATCAAGAGTATGCTGATGTCCAGCCGCGCCAAGCAGTTGTCCAGAAATTGCAGGAGTATCGGGAACAGGGGTTCTACGTGATCGTGGACAGTTCCCGCAACATGAATACGTTTGAGGGGAATATAGGAAAGATTAACGCAGTAACGCTCAAGGGAATCCTTGCATGGTTAGATAAGCATCGCATTCCCTACGACGAAGTACATGTAGGACGGCCTTGGTGCGGGAAAGGAGGCTTTTATGTAGACAACAAGACCATACGGCCTGATGAATTCACGACTCTTTCCTCAGAGGAAATCAATAAGCTCGTTGGAGGGGAAAGCGCATGAATGTCATCATTACCATGGCGGGAGAGGGGAGGAGATTCCAAGAAGCTGGCATTGCAACTCCGAAACCCATGATTGAAGTGAAAGGCAAGTCGCTCTTTGAATGGGCGGTGGGAAGCCTTAAGAACTTTTACGACCACCCTTTTTTCTTTCTCTCGCGGCAAAGCATGCACGCCTCTTCATTTATTGAAGAGAAGGCGCGTGCTCTTGGAATATCAGCCGTATCCGTTAAAGAAATTCCCGGTCTTACCAGAGGACAGGCAGAGACTGTGCTCTTGGCAGAGGATATGGTCCAAGATCTTGGAGACCCTATTCTTATTTACAACATAGATACGTTCGTAGAGCCTGAGTATTTGAAACCCGAAGACATTCGGGGAGACGGATGGGTTCCGGCGTTTCGCGCAGACGGGGATCATTGGAGTTTCGTACGCCTGGACGAGGAGTCTCGGGTACTGGAGATTACAGAAAAAGTACGGATAAGCGAGTATGGAACGATCGGGCTGTACTACTTCTCATCGTTTAACGTGTTTAAGAATCTGTACGAGAAACATCCGTTTGAACTTGAACAAGAGCGCTACGTGGCCCCTTTGTACCGATTGATGCTTGAAGATCTAAAGCTTGAAGTCTACTCGAGCCTCATTCCAAAAGAAGCCGTACACGTTTTGGGGACGCCAGAAGAAGTCCGGCAATTTGATCCGGAGTGGAACCCCAAAACGCTCGCGTAAATTCATATGCAAGAAAAAGGAACCATCGGAATAATACTGGGAGCGAGGCAGGTTCCCGACGAGCTTGTACCCGTTTTCGGAGCAGTTCCCGCCACGCTCATCCCTATTAACGGAAAGCCCGTGATCTTTTTTCTTTTAGAGCATTTCCGGTCTCTCGGGATACGGCAGGTGTATGTTTCCGTAGGGTACCAGCGAGAAAAAGTAGAGGCTATTCTGAACGTCTATTCGGATGAGGATTCATTCCGCGTCATTCCCGTTGCAGTAGATCCTCAAAAGAGGCCGGGTTCTGCATTGTTAGATATTATCAAATCAATCCCGCAGTCTGAACGAAAGACAAACGGGTTGTATATTCAATTGGCCGATACACTCTTGCCTTCCTCGAGCAATCTTCGTCTCGAACGCAATTTCATAGTTGTGTCTAATGAGTACGCGCAATCTGAATACTGGTGCGTGGTTGATCGGGACCCGAATGACAAGAAGATCACGGCAATCTATGACAAGCAAAAAGGCAAGGAAGGGAAGTTTGCTGCAGTCGGTGCGTACCACTTCATCGACGGAACGTTGTGGGATGATATGGAGGAACAAAACTGCGAGATATCTTCGCTTCTTGAACATGTCATGAGTAAGGGCCAGGCTATTGAGGCAAGAGAGGAGAGCGAGTGGTTTGATTTGGGGCATCTGGAAAAGTACTATCAGGCAAAAGCACGACTTCTTTCCTCACGCGCCTTTAATGAGTTGCGTACAGGAGAGTTTATGAATACGGTAGTGAAACGATCCAGCCGTAACGAGATCCTTAAGGACGAGATTCTTTGGTATGTTAATCTTCCCAAGGAACTGAAGATCTATGCGCCCCGGATCATTGACTACAACGTGGACGAAAGCAAAGGGGAGGTGTACGCCGAGTTTGAATTCTACGGATATCCTTCGCTTGCCAACCTCTGGCTGTACGGAGATTTTTCCCTTGTTGTCTGGCAGACGATGATTGACCGCGTATTCGCCATACTCCAGCAATTCCGGCGCAATCCTTATCCTGTGAAGTTTGAAGATAGTCTTGCCATGTATGCAGGGAAAACCGAACTCCGTATCAAACAGGCAAAGGAGCAAAGTAAGATGCTGGCCGGTCTTTTTGAAGCAGAATCCGTGCAGATCAATGGGGAGAAATACAAAGGATGGCCTTCCTTCCAAGGGCATCTGGAAGAGTTTGCAAAACAACTGTACGCTGAGGAAGACCATTGTTTTTTGCACGGAGACATGTGCTTCTCAAATATTCTGTTTGACCTCAATTACGGAGTGGTAAAGCTTGTTGATCCGCGGGGGAAGTGGGGATCTGAAAGCTTCTATGGAGACATCAAGTACGACGTGGCAAAACTGCGGCATTCATCCGCCGGATTCTACGACCATATCGTGCAGGGCCATGTGAATGTTTCGTATTCCAATGCGAAAGAACCTTCTATCACCCTCGATTTTCCTTTAGTGAATGATCTCCATAGAGCGGTGCAGGGATACGTTGATCGTAAGATATCTGAGACATGGGACTTGAAGAAGATAAAGCTCATTGAAGGATTGCTGTTCGTCTCAATGATTCCTCTCCATTCAGAAAACGAGAAGCGCCAGATCGCGATGTTCGCCCAGGGCATCCGACTATTAAATGAGGTTGCGCAATGAGCAAGTTCGGCCTGGTCATCCAAGGAACTTTGATTTCTTCCGGCAGGAAGACCGGTAAGAGCGCTCACATGGGATGGAGAAAGATTCCCAAGGAAGACTGGGTTGAATACGATTGCAGAGAAAATATCCGAACCGTCATTAAAGAGTTCGGTCATCTCTTTGAATCCGTTGTTATCTCCACATGGAAGAACGACGTGAAACCGGACGATTCTTTTCAAGGAGCAACCCTCATCACTTCAGATGACGAGACGCTTCCCAAGAAATACAGAAAAGACCAGAAAGGCCAGCTTATTCCAGATAACAGGTTCCGGCAGATGTTCAGCGGATTGGCTGGCATTGAGTATCTAGAGAAGCATTCGGGTGTTGATATGGTAGTGAAGATCCGGACAGACCAGTACATTGATCTTGTTTCAATGCTTGAGTTCATCAAGCAAGCTCAGGCTTTAAAGCGCTACACTCCAGACGTCATTTTCGTTCCAAGCATCATGGCAGAGGACAAAAGGTACTGCATTCTGGACTTCTATTTCGCAGGATCTCTTCCTATAATGAAAGCGTTTCACGCCTCGCTCTTTGAGTATGATGCGTTTGAGTTCGAACCAAGCATTCACCGAGAGTTGTGGTTGAAATACGCCTATACCGCACATCGGAGCGCTCTTTCAATGCCAGAGTATGCATATTTTCCTGCGTCATATAAAAAAGCATATTGCGAGGAGACGCTCCAGGTTTTCCAGTACATGGTATCTCATGTGTTTTGGCCCCTGAGCTTTGACTGCTTTCAAACGATTGTGTGGAGGGGAAGTCCTTTTAGCAAAGAAGCGCTGGAATCTGAACGCCGTAACAATATCTTCCAAGAGGCCGTATCAGAGAAGGGCATTGAGGAGATTTCCAGCCTGCTTTCTGGAGGGTGTCCCCGTTTTCTCGGGATAGATTGGCGAAGGTACGCAGATTTTAGGCGCAGATTTTTCAGGAAACCGTCCTCATTGCAAGAGGAAATTTTCTTGTTCTACAATATGACGCTTCAGATCACTTTTCGTTTCTTCGCGCGCCTGGGATATTTTATCTTGCATCCGTTTGCGTTCCTGGAGGGAGCGAAGAGAAGAATACTGCGATTTATACAAGCCTGAAGGCGAGATTTTCGTCGTTGACGATCGCCGTATTTTCTGGTATGTTTTTATCTATGGAGACAACCTTTTTTAAAGGGAAATTGGATGTTCTTGAGAAGCTGAATACGCTTTTCAATCGCAAGGAGAAGCTCCAATTCATCTTGGTTTTAGCAGTAGCCCTTGTGGCAGCTTTTTTGCAGGCACTGGGAATCATATCCGTCCTCCCTTTCCTTCAGCTGGTCATGGAGCCAGAACTCGTGCAGGAAAACAAGTGGCTGAATCTGCTGTTTACATCCCTTGGATTTGAAAGCGCGTTTTCCTTTACGATATTTGTGGGGTTTGCGATGCTGGCAATTCTTTTGGTGGGGAACGTGACTTCCGCGTTTGCAGCTTGGCTCAAGATTCGCTTTGTATGGCAGAAAAATCATGATATCGCTTCTGCATTACTCAAGAAATACCTTTCGTTGCCGTACGTGTATTTCCTCAACAAGCATTCCGCTGACCTGGGAAAGAACATTCTCTCTGAGGTGGAACAGATGACGGGCCAGCTGTTGATGCCCCTTTTAAAGCTTCTTACGAGCTCGATTGTGGTATTCATGATTCTTGCCCTGTTGTTTCTCGTGAATCCTGCGGTGGCTGCAGCTTCAACCTTTTTATTCGGATTCTCTTACGTTGTGATTTTCGTGTTCTTGCAAGGAAGGTTGAGGGCGAGAGGGGAAAAGCGTCTGCAAGAAAACACGGGGCGCTTTACAGCGGCTGCCGAAGCGTTAGCTGGGATCAAAGATATCAAGATTCTTGGGCGCGAACGATATTTTCTAGAGCGGTTTTCCGGCCATTCAGCAAGGTTCTCAGAACTTCAGGCATGGGTTTCCGTTATCGGCCAGTTTCCGCGGTATCTTATGGAAACTGTGGCCTTTGGAGGAGTGATCGCGCTTATTCTCGCACTCCTTTCTTTCAGGCAAGATGGGAGCAAGATTATTCCATTGGTGAGTTTTTTCGTATTTGCTGGATATAGGTTGATGCCCGCCCTCCAGGAGATATTCTACGGGCTCTCGAGCGTGCAATTCAACAGAGCGATTCTTGATAGGATCTCACGAGATATGAATGGGGAAACGACGGAGTCCATTGTTCTTGAAAGGAGAGAATTGCCAAAGCCTCTTGCCTTTAAAGAAAGGATTCTTCTTGAGGGTGTGTCATTCCAGTATCCGTACAGTCGGCAGGCCGCGCTTTCTGATGTGAACCTGGAAATCCCGAAAGGTTCGTTTGTTGGTCTTGTAGGGCCTACGGGCGGAGGTAAAACCACTCTCGGGGACGTTCTTATCGGAATGCTTGCTCCGAGCGAAGGGCGAATGACGGTTGATGGAGTCGTCATACAAGAGGACAATGTGCGGAATTGGCAGAGAAACGTAGGATATGTTCCCCAGCAGGTTTTTCTTTGTGATGACACGATAGCTCGTAACGTGGTGTTTGGTCTCCCTGATAAACAGATAGACAGAGCCCGATTAGAAGAGGTTTGCAAGATAGCAAATCTGCATGATTTCATTGAGCAGGAGCTGCCACAGGGATACGATACGGCCATCGGAGAGCGCGGGATTCGGCTAAGCGGAGGTCAGAGACAGCGCATAGGAATTGCGCGGGCGCTCTATCACGACCCCGAAGTGCTCGTATTGGATGAAGCCACGAACTCGCTCGACGGGATAACGGAAAAAGCAGTACTGCAGGCGATAGAAAACGTTGCGAAGAAGAAAACGGTGATTGCTATAGCCCACAGGCTTACTACCGTGAAAAGTTGTCGCATCATTTACCTTATAGACAAAGGCGCTATCGTCGCCCAGGATACGTATGAAGAATTGATGAAAAAAGACGAACAATTCCGAGCAATGGCGAGGGCGGTGGAATAACGATTGCACTATTTTTTATGACAAACAACACATCAGAGGCTATCTGGGAGAAACTTCAAAAGGGAGTTTTTGTCATTGCGGAAGCTGGCAAGAACTTCATCCAGACCGAAGACGATCGCTCGGTTGCAGAATACTTGGCAAACGCAAAGCGTTTGGTTGACGAGGCCGTCAAAGGGGGCGCTGACGCCATTAAATTCCAAACGCATACCGTAGAGGATGAAGTGATGGACATTGATTTCACTTCTCCGCACTTTACTGCGAAAGGAAGCAGTCGCTATCAATGGGTGACGCGCAATACAAAGGCGACGCCGCTTGATGAGTTTTGGAAGCCGTTGAAAAGCTATTGCGATGAGAAAGGGATTATTTTCATGTCAACGCCGATGAGCCGCGGCGCAGCACAAAAACTGGACCAAGTCGGCATGAACGTCTGGAAAGTAGGGTCAGGAGACATTTTAGACTTCGTATGTATGGATTACATCCGTGATTCTGAAAAGCCAATCATTCTTTCGTCTGGAATGAGCACTTTGGAAGAAGTGAAGAAAGCGGTAGACTTCTTGCGCGAAAAAAACAGACGAGTCGCGCTTTTGCATTGCGTATCCAAGTATCCTTGCCCGCCAGAGGAATTGCGCCTCGGCACCATTACTTTTTTCAAAGAGACATTTGATATTCCCATAGGGTTCTCCGATCATTCAATCGGCATTGAGCCAGATTTGGTCGCCGTGGCAATGGGGGCTACTATAATAGAGAAGCACTTTTCCCTGTCGCGGGATTTCTATGGGGCTGACCATAAAGTTTCCATGACCCCAGATGAATTGGCAAGTCTGATTGCCGGGATCAAAGAAGTGCTTGAAAACCCAGAAAAAAAGAAAGAGATCTTGGAGAGTGAATATGCGAAGAAGGCGATGTCAAAAAGAGAGAAGATATTGCAGGAAGACGAAGCTGTATTCCGACCTTTGTTCCATAAGTCCCTGGTGTTTGGCCGAAGCCTTTCAAAAGACACGATGCTTACGAAAGATATGGTGTATGCCATGAGGCCTCAAGCGTATATCAAGGGACTTCCTTCCGAGGACTACGAACGAGTTATTGGAAAAACTGTCACGCGGAACGTGGTAGCGTACGAACCCGTTACGGAAGATATAATCAACGTGTCATAAAACTAGTATGAATAAACGTAAAATCTGCGTAGTTATCACGGGCCGCCCCAGCTATTCGCGCATCAAGAGCGTTTTGCAGGCTATTCAAGAGCACCCCGAGCTAGAGCTTCTGCTCATTGTGGGAGCCTCGGCTCTTTTGTACAGGTTTGGTTCGGTGATCGATATGATCAGGGCAGACGGTTTCGAGCCCAAAAGTCTGGTGTACAACATTGTGGAAGGGGAAACTCCTTCTACCATGGCAAAGTCTACCGGCTTGGGCGTTTTGGAGTTAGCTACCCAGTTTGAAAATCTGAAGCCAGACATCGTGCTCACGGTAGCCGACCGCTTTGAGACCATGGCAACTGCCGTTGCAGCAAGCTACATGAACATTCCTTTAGCGCATACGCAAGGCGGCGAGTTTACAGGATCCATTGATGACTCCGTGAGGAACGCAATCACCAAACTTGCCCACCTTCATTTTCCAGCGACCAAGCAGGCCGGGGAGATTGTCGTGCGCATGGGAGAGGATCCCAAAGCGGTATTCGTGACAGGATGTCCTTCTATCGATCTGGCTGCTGATGCTCGGACGAAAGCATCTGAGAATCTTTTTGAAAAGTACGGAGGAACGGGCCAATCCTTGGATTGGGACAAACCTTTTCTCGTGGTGCTCCAGCATCCCGTGACCACAGAGTACGGCGAGGCTTACAAACAGACCGAAGAAACGCTGGAGGCGGTACAACGGATGAATATGCAGGTAGCCTGGTTCTGGCCGAACGTGGATGCGGGATCTGACGCAGTTTCCAAGGCCCTCCGCACGTACATTGCAGAAAACGGGACCATGCCGATCCACTTCTACCGCAACTTTTCTCCGGAAGATTTCGTCCATCTCCACGAGCGTGCTTCGTGTCTCGTGGGGAATTCATCCAGCGGAATCCGAGAGGGGAGCTATCTGGGCACGCCTGTCGTGAACATCGGAACGCGCCAGCTGCACAGAGAGCGTGGCAAGAACGTCATAGACGTGGGGTATGACGCTCAGGCGATTTATGAAGCGATCACCCGCCAGGTAGCCCATGGAAGATATCCTTCAGACAATCTCTATGGAGACGGCAAGGCAGGCAAGAGAATCGCAGACATCTTGAGCACGTGCAGTTTGGATATCGTGAAACGATCTTCGTATGCGACAGACTAAATCTTCAAAGCCTTTTGTCGTGGGGTTGATACCCGCCCGTGGAGGATCAAAAGGGATCCTTGATAAAAATATCAGGCTGGTCGCGGGAAAACCATTGATCGCCTACACCATTGAAGCGGCCCAAAAGAGCAGGTATATTTCAAAGCTCATTCTATCGACCGATTCGCAAAAGATTGCGAACGTCGCAAAGCGATCCGGGCTCGAAACGGATGCGTTGCGGCCGGCTCATCTTGCTACAGACCGTGCCAAAACGCTTGACGTGGTGAGGTACGAGCTTGGTCGCCTGCAAAAGAAACTGCAACGACCAATCGATTTCGTGGTGCTCTTGCAACCCACGGCCCCTCTGCGCACGGCAAAAGATATTGATGAAGCGTGCGCCATGTTCTTAAAAAACAAAAAGAACAATTCGCTTGTGAGCGTATGCGACGTGGGGGGCATGCATCCCAAGGTCATGTACGTAAAGCGAGGGGATCATCTTGTTCCTTTCCTTGAGACAGGCGGCAGGGCGATGCGGAGACAAAACTTTGAAGCGGTATATGCAAGGAACGGTGCGTTGTACCTGTTCACGCCAAAGCAGGCTACGCAGGGAGACTGGGTGATATCAAAACGCCCGTTAATGTATCTCATGCCCCGTGAACGATCTGTTAATATCGACGAATCTCTTGATCTGGAAATAGCAGAATTTTTTGTACGAAGAGCCAGGTAACTTCTATGGAAAAGATCCGCATATTGAATCTTGAGCCAAAGGGATACAGCCAGAAAGCAACGGCGGTTTTAAAGGAGTTCGCCGAAGTGGAAGAGGGCCCTTTGACGCATGAGGAGCTCATGGAGAATATAGCGCGATTTAACGCTTTGATTGTGCGTTTCGGGCATGGTATTATCGGCCAGGAGCTGATGGGCCGCGGGAAGCTGCTCAAAGCGATAGGCTCGGCTACGACGGGCTTGAACCACATTGATCTTGACGTGGCAAAAGAACGGAATATCGCCGTTCTTTCGTTGCAAGGAGAAACAGAATTCCTGCAAGATATTCATGCCACGCCAGAGCATACGTGGGCCCTATTGCTATCTCTCATCCGCAACATTCCAGACGCCGTGATGCATGTGCGGGAAGGCGGATGGGATCGGGACCTTTTCAAGGGAACCGAACTCCACGAAAAAACTCTCGGCATCGTCGGATTCGGGCGCGTAGGCTCAAAGCTTGCCAAGTATGCTCAAAGTTTTGGCATGGAGGTACTCGCGCATGATGAAAGAGAAGTCTCTGCGCCAGACTACGTCACGTTCGTGCCGTTGGAGGAACTGTTCAAGCGTTCAGACGTTGTGAGCGTGAATGTTCCGTACAATGATGCAACGCACCATATGATAGGCCAGGATGCCATAGCATTGATGAAAAAAGGCGTCATTCTGGTCAATACCTCGCGTGGGGAAGTGCTTGATGAAAACGCCCTTTTGAAAGCATTGGAGTCAAAGCATATAGGTGGATCAGCCTTAGATGTGCTTGAAGGGGAGCATTCAAAAGAGAAAGGCTGGGTGATGCAAAATCCCCTTGTGGAATATACAAGATCTCATCATAACCTTCTCATTACTCCTCATATCGCAGGAGCCACAGCAGAAT
>JAUSJU010000040.1 GCA_030647175.1 bacterium
CAGCTTAACTTTCCCGTGATCTATGCTGCAGGCAAGCTCGGATTAGCTAGCCTTGATCCGGATATTGAATTAATGACCGATATCATTCCTGTCTTTGACGCGATCATCAAACATATCCCGGCTCCAGAAGTTGACGAGAAAGCCCCGCTCCAGATGATGGTGGTTTCCATTACGTACGACAACTATCAAGGGAGGATCGCAGTAGGAAGGATTCACAGGGGAGTCATTGAGCAGGATATGCAAGTTGCTCATATCAGGGGCGAAGCGATAAAGACCTATAAAGTTACGGGACTGAATACGTTCTTGGGGCTTTTGCGGGTTCCTGCGCAATCCGTTTCAGCGGGAGATATTGCTACGGTATCTGGAATTCCAGACGTGAACATCGGAGATACCATTGCTTCTGCCGATCAGCCGGAGGCGCTGACGCCTATTGTCATTGAAAAGCCCACGGTGAAAATGATTTTTTCCGTGAACGATTCTCCGTTCTCCGGGAAAGAGGGCACGTATTGCACTTCGCGCAACCTTCGGGACCGGCTGTTCAAGGAATTGGATAACGACGTCGCTCTTGAGGTGAAAGAAACGTCTTCTGCGGATGAGTTTGAAGTGAGCGGGAGAGGTGAGCTGCACCTTTCCATTCTTATTGAAAAGATGCGCAGGGAAGGGTACGAACTCCAGGTTTCAAAGCCGGAAGTCATTTTCAAGATAGAGAATGGGAGGACCATGGAGCCGGTGGAAGACGCGTGGATGGAGGTTCCGGAAGAATACGGAGGAATGGTAATCCAGAAAATGTCCTTGAGGAAAGGAGAGATGAAGAATATGTCCACAGAGAACGGGATCACTCATTTCCACTTCTTTATTTCCACGAGAGGTCTTATCGGATTCAGAAACGATTTCATGCTGTTCACCAAAGGCAATGGCATCATGAACACTTTGTTCGCGGGATACTTCCCGAAAGCAGAAGATGTGGAGACGAATCCGCACGGATCCCTCATCGTTCATGAAGATGGAGTTACCACGGCCTATGCATTACTCAAAGCGCAAGAGCGCGGCGAGCTTTTCGTAGGTCCCGGAGAACAGGTGTATGAAGGCCAAGTGATAGGGCAGAACGCCAAGGAAGACGATATCGCAGTCAATGTGTGCAAAGAGAAGCACTTGACCAACTTTCGCACCAAGGCGGTGGCGGTCACAGCCGACCTCATCCCTCCTCGAGATATGTCGTTGGAACAGGCGATTGAATACATAGGGGAGGACGAGCTCGTGGAAGTGACTCCAAAGAGCGTACGCCTTCGCAAGCGAGTGCTTCGGAATGTCTTGCGAAAAAAGCACGGCTCTGAAGAATAATCAGAGAATTGCCAAGCGGGAATTTTTTGCTATCATACAGGAATGATTCTAGAGATAAAACAAACAGGCGTCAGGCTTTCTCCTTCGCTCTCTGCGCTTCTTCAGTCGCGCCTATTGCCGCTGAGCCGTTTCGTCAAACGGTATGAAAAGCAAGGAGAGCTCAAGGTATTCATAGAGATCGCAAAAACGACCAAGCATCACCAGAAGGGCAATATTTTCTATGTTGAGGCAACGGTCCAGCTGCCCAAGAAGCTTGTGCGCGCAGACGCGACAGACGCAAGTTTTCGTACTGCGATTGATACGGTAAGGGATATCTTAAAGCGGGAATTCGTACAGTACAAAGAGACTCACGACTGGAAACTGTAAAACCCATCAGGCGTCTTTGAAGAGTTTTACAGAAGCATTGCGGCACGAGTAAAGAAAAAGCCTCCACTATTTATTATGGAGGCGATGGCGCTGTCAGACAGCGACTTTTGATGACTCTTCAGGTCGCTTGATATTATCAGAGTGGCCTGGAGGGAAGAAACGCAAGGTTTCTTGATGGAATAGAATACGGCGAGCGCCTCTGACCCTCAAAACGCCTTGTTCTGTGTCTCCTTCTTGGTACTGGAGCGACCGAACTTCCCAGCTTTGCAGGGTCTCGTACAGGGGACGCCAGGCGCCGTTGGAGAGTTGCGCAAGCCATGCGAATCGTACTTCCAGAGTATCTCCATCGACGACTACCTGCTTGATCTCTCCTCGGACCAGGTATTCGTTGTTGGCTCCTGCTATTTCCAATTGGCCCACTTCGTAAGGGGCAAGGTATATGGTAAGGAACGGATAACCATCCAATAGATACCTCCTTTCTAGGAAAGAGAGTATCGTATTTCTCTGAATTTGTCAAGAATTCAGGTTACTCTGGAAGAAGATGCATTGAGAAGTAGACGAAGATGATCCCTGCAATCAGGAGGCTGCTTTCCATGAGCGCGAACTTGTATCTTCTCTCGCGGTGCATTTCTGGAAGGATGTCAGAGGTCGCAATGTAGATGAAGAATCCTGCAGTGAGGCCCAGGGCAGCTGGAATGTATGCTTGGAGTACCGAGCCGAACACATACGCCAAGAGAGCTCCGATGAACGCCACTGCTGCGCTCAAGATGTTGACCAGCAAGACCATCTTTCGGGGCACTCCTTTATGGAGCAAGAGTCCGAAATCTCCCATTTCCTGGGGGATCTCGTGGGCAGCTACTGCGAGCGTGGTGACGATTCCAAGAGGAAGGCTCGCTAGCGTGGTTGCACCGATTGCGATGCCGTCAACGAAATTATGGAGCGTATCCCCAATGATGATCAAAGGAACCGTTGCCCGTTGTTCCGTAGGATCGTGCTGATCTTCGTCGTGATGGTGGGTCCAATGGAGGATACGTTCCACGAAGAAGAAAAGAAGTAATCCTGCGAGAGTCCATAGAAATATATCCGTTCCTGTATTTTTAGACTCGTGCAGGGCTTCCGGGAGAAGATCAAAAAAGGCTGCTCCCAGAAGAGCTCCCGCGGCAAACGATGTCAGGGGACGGGAAAGCTTGAGGGCGACTGCTTTGTTCGCCAAGAGCGCCACTCCTCCTGTGAGCGAGGCGATGCTTCCCAGAAAGGTGAGCAAAAGAATAGAGAGAAGCGTATCCATGGGATTATTGTAATGCAATTCATTTGCATCTGTCAATAGCAGAACGGAAGTCTTCGCTGTGTCAGCATATTCTGGTAGAATAGACACATGGAAAAGAAATCAGAGGCCGCGGTATTCGGAGGAGGATGTTTTTGGTGCACAGAAGCCGTATTCAAAGAGCTACGAGGTGTTGTTTCCGTAGCTTCAGGATATGCAGGAGGAAATACGGAACATCCTTCGTATGGAGAGGTGTCAATGGGAAGAACAGGACATGCGGAAGTGATCAAGATAGAATTTGATCCTCAAGAGATATCCTACAGAGATCTTCTTACCGTATTCTTTGCAACTCATGACCCCACGACAGAGAATAAACAGGGAGCTGACGTGGGAACTCAGTATAGGTCTGTTATTTTCACCACGACGCAAGAGCAGAAGAATGAGGCAGAAAAGTATATTGCAGAGCTTGTGGATTCAGGAGTGCGCGTGGTCACTGGTGCGCAACCTCTTACGAAATTCTACGAGGCAGAGGATGAGCACAAGAACTACTATGAGAAGAACTCTTCTCAGCCGTATTGTCAGATCGTAATCGTGCCCAAGCTTTTGAAGCTTCAGATGAAATTCAGAGAGCTTCTCAAATCCCATAGCGCGTAATACTATAGATACTATGAAAAAAGACGAAGAGCTGTCTCGAGACCTCTACCGTGTAGCAAGGGAGAAGGGGACGGAAGCCCCGTTCACCGGCACGTACTGGGATGCCCACGAGCAGGGAGTGTACAAGTGCGCGGTATGCGGAACCCAGCTGTTTTCTTCAGACACCAAGTTTGATTCTGGCACCGGATGGCCCAGTTTTACCGATCCTATGAATGTAGAACACATTGAACTCAGAGAAGATACGCAAGATGGTATGTCTCGTACAGAAGTGCTGTGCAAGAACTGCAAAGCACATCTGGGACACGTATTTGACGACGGACCTAAAGAAAAGGGAGGGAAGCGGTACTGCATTAATTCGGTGTGCTTGGAATTGGAAAAGAAAGAACAATGACGGATATCATAGACAAGTTGGCGTGGCTCCACGTGAAAGACAGAAAGGTTCTCGTAACCCGTTCTAAGGGTAAAGACGCATGGTACATCCCGGGAGGTAAAAGAGAGCAAGGAGAGACGGACGAGCAAGCCTTACTGAGGGAGATCAAAGAAGAGTTGAGTGTTGATCTTCTTCCGCAAAGTCTTCAATACGTTGAGACATTCAAGGCTCAGGCCCACGGAAAGCCAAAGGGAACTTTTGTGCAGATGACGTGCTATACCGGAGAGTATGAAGAAGGAACGTTAACGCCCTCTTCAGAGATTGAAGAGATGAATTGGTTCGTCTCAGACACAGATCCTGGCATCCTTTCTCCTGTTGATAGGATTATCTTCGCCTGGCTTAAAGAACGGAACCTCATTGATTAATATGCCAAAACGCCTCAGAGAAAGAAACATATTTTCTTCCAAGCAGTTCACCATCAAGGAGATTGATCTTCTGCTAGAGAATGGGAAAGAGGTGACGTATGAGATTTCAGATGTCGGGGAAAGCGTGATGGTAGTTCCCATGGTAGACGAGGGCACGGTTCTTCTCATCAACGAGTACCATGCGGGCATTGATGAATATCAGGTAGGGCTCTGTAAAGGGGCCATTGAAAAGGGACAGACGCCTTCAGAAGCGGCTCAGAAAGAACTTCAGGAAGAAGTCGGGTACAAGGCAGGACGCCTTGAGGAACTTGCTGTTTTAACCTCCAGTCCAGGATATTCTACTCACAAGACGCATATATTTCTTGCAAGAGATCTCCAAGAGAGCAGACTCCAAGGGGACGAGGAGGAGGAATTGCAGGTTATACCGCATTCGCTGGCAACATTTGAAGATTTAATTGATAAAGGACAGCTTACGGAAGCCCGCATGATAGCAGCTCTTTATCTGGCAAGGCGCGTGCTTTCCAAGAGGCGTGGATAAACACGTATTGACGAAGGATAAGGAAGGAGGCATGATGAATATGTACCCTCGTCGAGGTATCATCCTGCGCCTTCATAATATAGAAGGTGCAGAAATCAGAGGCATGAACGCAGTTGTTCATCCTCTCTCATCTTGGTGGAAAACGAAAATCAAGGAGGAAATTTCCAGCGCCAGATGTACGATGCGACCTGTTCTGATTGCGGAGCCAAAACACAGGTTCCCTTTCAGCCAAGCCAGGACAGGCCGGTCTACTGCAAAGACTGCTACTCAAAGCACAAGGCAGAGCGCGGTCCGCGGAAAGATTTCTAGAGGCAATCTCAAATGCCGCCCACGTGGGCGGCATTTCCTTATCTGCAAAGGAGACATTGCAACCAGAACAATTTTTCTATAGAGTAATCGTATGAAGAAGCTGCTGTTTATTGCGGGAGTAGTCATTGTGAGCGGTATTGCATACTGGATGGTCTCTCCTTTGTTGTATGATGTGGAGGTCTCAGAAAGCGTTGAAGAAATTTCAGTTGAAGGAGAAACAAGCATCATCGGGAAAGGAATGTTCAGCGGGTTGGCTGGCCACAGCGCGCAAGGGACGGCGCAGTTGGTGCGTAAAGGAGAAGAGCACTACGTCCGATTTGAAAGTGATTTTGATGTAACGAACGGCCCGGATCTTTTCGTCTATCTTGGAAAAAACGGGGAATATGCGCCAGAAGCGGTACTTGGAAGCTTGAAAGGAACCATAGGATCTCAAAATTATCTCATCCCCTTGGGGATTGATGTGAATCAATATGATGAAGTATGGGTGTGGTGCAGAGCTTTTTCCGTACCTTTTGGAAAAGCAGAAATCAGACCGATTGAGTAATGCTCTTGTATACCAAAACAACGCTCGTTCTTTGAGCGTTGTTTTGCACTAGCGATTATGCGAGCTGTTCTCTCCGTTTGATGCGCTCTACTACGTTCTCCATATCTTGTTTCGCCTTTGCGTGGAATGCTTTGGGCAGAATATGGTTCTTCACATAGAACTTTAAGAGCAGGACGTAGCTGAGGATGAACCCGATGAGGAAGGTGACGACGAGAGCCAGCGTTGAAGGGTCAAAAAGCCCCGTAGATACGGCAGTCGCTACTCCAGAGACGCCTGGAGCTTGCACGTTGAGGGTTATGGCATCTGATCCCGAAGCGTTGGTTCCCAGGGCGGTGACGGTGGTAACGACGTTGTTGGTTCCAGCGCCGAATGAAGCATTGGGAGCTATTTGTGCCCGAAAGGTGACAAAGCGCGCGCTGCCTCCGTTGATGTCGCCGAGAGAAATGCCTTGCAAGATGTTTCCGGAATTTGCGACCCCGTCAACTTTGAGGTTTCCAAGGTAGGAGAGCTTGGCAGGGAGGACGTCTTTCAATGTTACGCCGTATGCGGTTCCTGACCCCTGGCCTACCTGGATCTGGAACTCAATCGTGTCTGAAGGCCGAGCCGAGATCGGATCTGAAAAGATCGCTTGTCCTGTACTCACGTTCTTTGCAAGTATGGTGACCGACATGGATGAGGGAACGGGAAGAGAGCCGGTTACGTCCAGGACCATGGATCCTTGGGAAGAGATCCCTCCTCGTTCCACGAGCGCTTTCGCAGAATAGATTCCTTGCGTAGGATAGCTGCAGAGATCGGGTGCAGTATATGACGTGGAAGCTGACGTGTAGATATGTTCCCAGGTTCCGTCCCCTGTGCAGTCAAACTTATAGGTGATGGTTCCGGTTGCGGTTCCTGAAACAGACGCGCTCAAATCAACGCTGTTCAAAGGGGCGAGTCCCGATGAAGGGGAAGCGGAGAAGTCTACAAGAAGTGTGGCGCTTTGAGCTTGGACTGCGGGAGCTGCGCAGAGAGAAAGAACGATGACGGAAAACAATAGCTTGTTCATATGTTTGGATAAGAGTCGTTAGGCAGTATTACCGTACGGATATGCCTACTGATCCTTGCGAGGTTATGCCGTTTCTCTCCGCAGAGATCTTTGCGACGTAGATTCCGGGATTGAAGTAGCTGCATAGTCCTGTTGCCGTGTACGAAGAGCTGGAAGTGGATATCGCTTGTTCCCAGACCCCGTCTCCTGTGCAGTCAAAGCGGTAAGTGATGGTTCCCTGCATAGTTCCCGAAACTGTAGCGCTCAGGCTTACTCCGATCAGGGGAGCAAATCCCGAAGAGGGAAACGCCGAAAACTCACCCGCTAAAGTTCCTGTCGTAGTATTCTGCACGGTAAAGCTCTGCGTGATTGAAACGCCGATGGTTCCTCGGGAATCCTGAGCCTGGGCGTAGTAGCTGTGAGAGCCTGGCGTATATTGCTGGGACGGTAACTGGCATGATATGGTGTTCTGGCAGGTGATGCGCTGATTTCCGTCTACGTATATGGAAATGTTCTGTATTCCATCAATATCTGAAGCAGTAGCGGTTATCGCAACGTAATCATTCGGAGAAGGAGAAAGGGGATTGTGGGATGCAGAAACTGTCGGCATGCTCTGGAAGGGAGGAAACACAGACCCTCCGCTCACGGTAAAGCTTTGCGTAGTCGAGTTCCCTATATTTCCCCTCGTATCGGTCGCAGTAGCATAGTAGTTGTGCGTTCCAGGACTGAACTGCCGGCCGGAAGTCGGACATGAGGATATCTGAGTGCATGTCTGGATAAAGCTCCCGTCGATGTAGACAGATATGCTTTGGATGCCATCAATATCTGAAGCATTTGCTGTTACCGTCACCAGGTCGTTTCCCGTCGGAGAAAATGGGAAATGGGAAACGTTCACCGTTGGAATGGTAGCTTGCTGGGGCTGGTTGAAATTTGAAACATTGAAAGTCTGCGGTGAAGCTGTCCCCGTGCTTTGGCGGGAATCGGTGGCGGTCGCATAGTAGGTATGGGTTCCCAAGCTGAATTGCTGGCTTGGGGTCTGGCAGAATGCGGTGCCAAGGCAGGTGCTGTACAACGATCCGTCCACGAATATGGAAATGCTCTGTATTCCGTCAGGATCAGAAGCGTTTGCCGTTACGATGACGTAGTCGTTTGTCGTGGGAGATATTGGAGAATGGAACATTGTTATGGAAGGATTCGTATTCGAAGGCTGCTGGATTCCTGCCACCGTGAAGTTCTGCGTTTGAGAATTCCCTTGTGTTCCCCGGAAGTCGGTTGCTGTTGCATAGTAGCTGTGCAGGCCAGAAGCGTACTGTTGGCTTGTGGTCTGGCAGGACGAGGCGTTAGGGCACGTTTGCTTGACGCCTCCGTCTACGTAGATGGTGATGCTTTGAATTCCATCAGCGTCTGAAGCGTTCGCGCTGATGATGACGAAGTCGCTTGCCAAAGGAGAGAGAGGGTTATGAGAGACGGAGACTGACGGTGTGGTCTGGAAGACAGGAATAATAGACCCGCCGTTCACCGTAAAGCTCTGGGTGGCAGAGTTCCCCGTGTTGTTCTGGGAGTCTCTTGCCTGCGCGTAATACGTGTGCGTGCCTGTTCCGTACTGAGTAGCTGAGACAGAGCACAACGTGGTGTTGGAGCAGGTGTTGCGCAAGGATCCGTCCACGTATATGGAAATGCTCTGGACGGCGTATTGGGCTGAGACGCTTGCTGCAATGCTTACGTAGTCATTTGTCGTGGGAGCAAAAGGAGAATGGGAAACTGCGACAATGGGCATTATGCCGGAAAATCCTTGCACGACAAACGTCTGCATTGCAGAGGCTCCCGTGTTTCCTCGGCTGTCTTCTGCTGTGGCATGGTAGGTATGGGTTCCGGCGGGGTACGTGTTTGCGAACGTAGAGCAGAAGGCTTGCAGGCACTGCCTCACTTCCATGTTATCAACGTAGATGCGCATCGTTCTGATGCCGTCTGAATCAAACGCGGAAGCTGAGATGGTTACCTGGGCGGTAGTTCCCGGATTCTGAGGCGTGTGTGACGCAGTTACTGTTGGAGCTGATTGGATATTGCGCAAGGTAAAGTCGGCGTTGGAGTCGTCCTGAAGCTGCGCTTGGTGCTGGGCGGTTTCTCCCACCACTCTCACTCGTAATGTAGAGATGTCGCTCTGGGAGAAGATATCGTTCTGCGAAAGGACCGGGGTCGTCCATTGGTACGAGGTTCCGTAGACGGGATGCGCAATCTGCGTCCAGTTCCTTCCGCTGTCTACTGAGTAATATAATGTGTAGTGGTCAAGGTTAAAAGATGACCAGGAGATGGTGGCAGGGGAGTTCGCTTGGATCACTTCTCCGCCGTTGGGAGAGAGAAGAGAGAGCGCGGGAGCTACATCGGTGATCTGGTAGCTTGCCTGGCACATGCCGTTTGAGTTGAAGTCGTCTATGCGGCCTGATGTGTCATATACTTTCATGCCGATGCGGTATGTTTTTGGAGCAAACCCGCTCGTATTCCATACGACGCCCTGACCGGAATTCGTGGTACCGAAAGGTATCCAGCTGGTTCCCCCGACGTCCCCTGGAGTAGACGATGGGTTATGGAAGAGTTCAATTTTAGAAATGCCGCTCGTGCTGGTTGCATAAGGAATAACGGATATTTGAGTTCCTCTCGTCTGAGGAGAAGAGGGAGAGAAATCAATTCTGGAGCATAGGATGCTTGGAGCAGGAGCCGGAGGAAGAGGTGGAGGAAGGGGAACAGGGGAACAGTTTTTTACCTGTACCGCAACGTTTGGCGTCTGGGGCCCGAACCATTCCACTCCGTCCTGCACCATTTGATATTGGAAGTTGTATGTTCCAGGAACGGAAGGAGTAGTAGTGTATCTCACAAATTCAAACTGGTCTCCCGGCGTCACGTCTCGTGAAAGACCAGTCCATCCTCCCCAAATGTTGTTGTCTCTGGGATTTTGAGATCCTAATGCATAGCCTGCCCCTTTGCTCCAAGTCGTATCCCCGGTGTTCTTCATAGTCACGCTGACGGGAATCCCGGTGTTCGTACACACGGGATCTAACGGAGGATAGTGGGTGACAAACTGGGCGTCATTGGCGGCTGAAACCGCAGAAAACGGGATCAACCCTCCGACAAGGAGGGCAAAACCCAAGAAAAGATACGTTCCTATCTTGGCAGATGAAGTGTGTTGCATGGTTGGAAGAATATCATATATTCTATATTTTGTCAATAGTCGCCACGACCCCTATGCGCTTGTTGTCTATGCCCGGAGGCCAGCAGCTTATCAAGAGTATGCGGCTGGTGTTTTTTGCAAGATACGTTGCCGGGATTTCCTGTCCCCGTTGCAGTATGGCTGTTTCATCCACGGTATAGGTATGCTCCGTATTCTCAAAGGTTACCATGATCTTGTCTCCTTGTTTGAGCTTCTGAAGATCGCTGAATACCCAGTCGTAGTTGATATGGGGCCATCCCAAAGGAGCTGAATGCCCTAATATGATCGCGGTTCCATCGTGTCCCGGCAAAGCAGAAGGGAAAAGAGCCACGCCTTTCTGCAGCGGTTCTATAAAATCATTCGCTATCGTGCTTTCTACCAGCATGAGAGGAGCCGTAAGATCAAGGCCAGGGATGCGTATGCTGCCAGATTGCAAAGATACAGAAATAGTTGGAATGGCAACAGGGGAAGGGGGAACCGGAGCCTGGCTGGGTGGCTGCAGTATGACAAATGTGAAGCCGTAAATCGATACGAGAAAGATAGAAAGCTTGAATGCTTCTTGCTTGAGGTAGGGGATCAGGCGTCCCAGATTCTTGGTATGCATGGATATGATAATAGCAGATAAAGCATCAATTGTCAAATACGTCAGTTTTCTCGGAAATCCATATTCCTTGCGCATTATTTTTTGTTTAGTGTATACTGGAACGCATGACAGCAATTCTTTTGTTCACGCTCTCCCTGTTCGGGTTCGGAGTTTCCTTTTATATCTTCTTCAAGAAGAAGCGCGGAGAAAAACTCGTGTGTCTCATCGGTGAAGACTGCAATAAAGTGGTGAACAGCTCGTACAACAGCATGTTCGGATTCCCCAACGAAATTCTTGGCATGGGGTACTATGCGCTGGTCGCATTCGGAGCAATGCTCTTGCAGTCTGGAGTTTCCATGATAGGGCCCTTCCCGTTGAGGCTCCTTTCTCTCGCGACATCCGGTACCGCTGCCCTGTTTTCTCTGTACCTTATCTATATCCAGGCATTTGTCCTGAAGGAGTGGTGCGAGTACTGCGTGGCCACGGCTCTCACGAGCTGCGCCATATTCGCAATCCTTGCACTTTCTTGAACGGGTATGGAACCCCAGAACGATCCCAAGAAGTTTTTGTTCGTGTCGCTTGAGAGCCTGAGCGGGGATTTGGCCTGGCAGCTTGTGAAAGAAGGGCATGAAGTAAAGGCGTACATTAAAGAGAAGTCTGACGCGGACGTGTACGAGGGCTTTATTGAAAAGGTTCCTTCATGGGAAGAGCACAAGGACTGGGCGGATGTCATTCTTTTTGACGATGTGGAATTCGGTGGAGCAGCAGATAAGCTGCGCAAGCAGGGAAAACTGGTGATCGGAGGGAGTGTCTACACCGATAGGCTTGAGATTGACCGGGAGTTCGGGCAGGAAGAGCTGAAAAAGTACGGAGTGAATGTTCTGCCCAGCTGGCAGTTCTCAAACTACGAGGAGGCGATACAGTTCATCAAGGACAACCCTGCGCGGTACGTATTCAAGCCTTCGGGGAATACGCCCTCTGGCGGGAAAGGATTACTGTTCCTGGGGCAGGAAGAGGACGGAAAAGACCTGCTTGAATTGCTGGAACAGAACAAATCCATATGGTCAAAGAAGGCTCCGATATTCCTGCTCCAGCGGTACATCTCGGGAGTAGAGGTTGCAGTAGGGGCATTTTTCAACGGCCATGATTTCATCTATCCCATCAACGTGAACTTTGAGCACAAGCGCATCTTTCCTGGGGACATCGGGCCGTTCTCTGGAGAAATGGGGACCACGATGTACTGGAGCCCTCCGAACAATCTGTTCCGCGCGACATTGGAGAAAATGCTCCCTGCGTTGAAGGAATCAGGATACGTCGGCTACATAGACATCAATTGCATTGTGAACGGGAGAGGCATTTATCCGTTGGAGTTCACGAGCAGGCTAGGGTACCCAACGATACAGATCCAGTCAGAAGGGATTCTCAATCCAACGGGGGAGTGGCTCTATGCATTGGCACAAGGAGAAGACTTCACCTTAAGAACCAAGAAGGGATTCCAACTGGGAGTTCGTATCCTCGTTCCGACCTACCTTGCGAGGTCCGACAACGCGTTGGTGCAGACGTACCGCGATCTCGCGGTAAGCTTTAAGAATGCCGGCAATCTGGAAGGGATCCATATAGAAGACGTAAAGAACGACAACGGCATTTGGCGGATAGCCGGAACGTCCGGAGTGCTGCTCGTGGTGACCGGTACGGGAACTACCATGGAAGACGCGAGGCGCCTGGTCTATGGAAGGATTCAGAACATCATGGTGCCTAATATGTTCTACAGGACGGACATCGGGGCAAAGTGGCCCCAGGATTCAGACAAGCTTCACACGTGGGGTTATTTGCATTAATATAGAAGAAGGATAATTCATTATCATTTTCCAATACTATGGATGAACAAATAAAAAACAAGGTAGGGAAGGCGGTCATCATGGCTCTCGGAGTGTTCGCCGTGAGCGCCCTATGGTTTGTGTATTCGTACTCCCAGTATTATCAGGCGTATCCCCAGAGGACGTTCTCCGTGTCGGCCGAAGGAAAGGCCACGGGGATCCCCGACGTTGCGAAGTTCACGTTCAGCGTGATCACTGAAGGAGGAACGGACACTGCAAATATTCAGGAAGAAAATACCGGAAGGGCGAATTCGGTGATAGCTTTTCTGAAGGATTCGGGCGTTGAGGACAAAGATATCAAAACGCAGTCCTACACGGTTGATCCGAGGTACCAATACTGCAACTACAATGAAGGGAGCGTGTGTCCGCCTCCTGCCATTGTCGGGTATACGATCACGAATATCGTATCGGTCAAAGCGCGCGATTTCAAGAAACTGGGAGCCTTGTTCGCGGGAATCGTAGAAAGGGGAGCAAATTCTTCTGATTTTTCTTTTGCGATTGAGGATCCTACGTCTGTAGAGAACGAGGCACGAAGCGAGGCGATCGAAAAGGCGAAAGAAAAAGCGGTGGCGGTTGCCAAGGCGGGGAACGTGAAGCTCGGCAAGTTGCTTTCCATCCAGGAAGGGAATTCGTACGATCCGTACTATGGATACGGCATGGGCGGGGGAGCAGCTCCTATGGTTGAAAAGTCTTCTCCCCCTCCAGTAGTGCTGGAGCCGGGATCTGAAGAGGTAACGATAAACGTCACCCTCACCTACGAGATGAAATGAAGGCCTTCGTAGATCTTCTTCAAGAAGTCTGCAAGGGAGAAGTCAAAGAAGATGAGCGGACTCGCTCTCTCTACGCAAGAGACGCGAGCCTCTTTGAGGTGAAACCCAGGGCGGTGATATTCCCAAGCGACGTGGAAGATATCAAGCATCTCGTTTCGTTCGTGAATGAACGAAAGGATTTGAATCTTTCTCTCACCTGCAGGGGAGGGGGAAGCGATATGACGGGAGGTCCTTTGTCTGAAAGCATCGTGCTGGACATGAACCGCTCGTTCCAACGCATCAAAGAAATCGGAGAAGATACGGTGATCGTGGAGCCGGGGCTTTGGTACCGGGATTTAGAGAAAGAGCTTGATCGGAAGAATCTCCTGCTTCCTTGCTACCCGGCCTCAAAACATTTCTGCACGGTAGGAGGCATGGTGGCCAATAATGCGGGAGGAGAGAAAAGCCTGCTCTACGGAAAGACCGACGCCTATGTGACAAAGCTCAAGGCTGTGTTAGCTGACGGGAACGAATACGAGATACGCCCTCTTTTCAAACAAGAGCTGGAAGAGAAGATGAAACTCCAGAGTTTTGAAGGAGATCTCTATAGGAACATGTGGCAGCTGATTACGGGAAACAAGGACGTCCTTGCCAAAGCCAAGCCCAATGTTTCCAAGAATTCTTCAGGATATGCCCTTTGGAACGTTTGGAACGGAGAAGTGTTTGACCTTACCAAGCTTTTCACAGGATCCCAGGGAACATTAGGAATCATTACGGAAATCACGTTCCGGCTTGTGAAGAAAACGAAAGAACGGAAACTCTTGGTCGTCTTTCTTCCTTCCCTGGATCCTTTGACTGAAATCTCAAAGCCTCTCCTTGCTTTAAAGCCAGAAAGCCTGGAGCTGTATGACGACCAGACATTGAAGATGGCGGTCAAGTTTTTTCTGGATTTCCGCAAGATCCTAAAATTAGACGTATTGAGTCTGCTGATCAGATTCCTTCCAGAGTTTTTTATGGTGCTGCAAGGAAAATCTCCAAAGCTCATCGTGCTCGCTGAATTTACGGGAACCACGAAAAGAGAGGTGGAGAATCTTGCGAATAAAGCACAAGAAGCGATACAGCCGTTCGGAGTCACCTCAATCATAGCGAAAGACGAGGGAGAGGCTCAAAAGTATTTTGCCATACGCAGGGAGAGCTTCAATCTTCTGCGAAAGCACGTGAAAGGCATGAGAACGGCGAACTTCATTGAGGATGTTATTGTGCGATCTGACCGCTTAGAAGAATTCCTTCCAAGGTTCAATAAGATCTTGTCTGAATATCCAGAGATTATACACACACTGGCCGGGCACCTGGGAGACGGAAATCTCCACATGATCCCTTTGATGAATCTTGCAGATCCCAAGGTGAGAGGCGTCATCCCTAAAGTTGCAGATCGCATATTCAAGCTGACCCTTGAGTTCGGCGGATCGTTTTCAGCCGAGCACGGAGACGGCATCATCCGCACTCCATACCTTGAGATGATGTTCGGGAAAGAAGTATGCGAACTTTTTGCAAAGGTGAAAACGCTGTTTGATCCTTCCAGCATATTCAATCCAGGGAAAAAAGTGGGAGGAAGCTTGGAATACGCGATGTCGCACATCGCTCCGCATTAAGTCTCTCTCCACAGATTGCTATCGGTTGTATGCTTGACCAGGGGAACCTTCCAGGGTAAGAATGGGAGTAGCTCTGAAAATGCGTCTCATAGTTTGGGGAAGCGAGGTGCAACGCCTCCACTACCCCGTAACGGTAAAGGATTCATTTGAATCATAAGTCCGGATACCAAGCGTGAGTAAATACGAAACGATACGATATTCCTCGAGGGAGGGGATATGGTTTTCCTAGTTGCTTTATTTTGCAATGTTTCTACTCCCTCACAGGAGCTTTTGTTTTTTATATATGAGAAGATTTCTTTGTATCGCGTCTTTCATAGGAGGAGGTATCGTGCTGCTCTTTTTTCTTAGCTCTTTTTTTGTTCAACCTTCACCTGTTTCAGTACCTCAGATAGAAGAGAATGTCCTAGGGACACAAGAGGGATCTCAAGAAGAAGATACAATCCCGATAGTTCTTTCTGTCCAGGAACAGACGTATCGGCTCGATGTTCCTAAAGAAAGCACGGTGTACGAGGCAATGAGCCTTGCGAGCAAAACTTCAGGACTGAGGTTTGGAGGCAAGGATTTTGGAGAGCTAGGGTTTTTTGTGGAAGAGATCAACGGTGTATCTCAGCAGTATCCCATGTATTGGATATATTCAATAAACGGCAAAAAGTCCCAGGTCGGGGTTTCCCAGTACAAGCTCCAGGCAGGGGACGTCATTTCATGGACCTATGAACACGAAGAATAGCATATTGTATACAGCGCTTGTTGCAGGAGCGTTTTTCCTTCCTCTATCTGCGAGCGCAGCTGACGTGACTATCTCCGTCAGGTACCAGGACACTCTTTTGTATACGGGCTCCGTTTTGTTGCCAGGGGCGGGAACCGTTGTCCTTTCAGACGTAGACGGCGTGCCTCATACCATCAACGCACAGAGCGTTCTCGCCGTGCTTTCTCAGGTGGATGCTGCGAATCCGTCATTTGCCATTTCCCAGCTTCAGTATTTTCCCTCATTCGGTTCTTTGTATCTCAGATGCATTACTGTTCCCTCCGAGGCATGCGACAACTGGCAATATGTGGTAGATGACGCTTCCCCGTTCGTTGGCATGGACGCCAAGGTGCTCGCAGGAGGAGAAGTGGTGTATGTATATTTCGGGAATCCTCACCAGGTTGTCTTGAATACTTCTTCCGTTGCCTCGGGAGAATCTCTGACCGCAACGGCCCAAAGGTATCAGTATCAGGACAATACATGGGCACAGCTATCCGGAGTAACTCTTGGAGTGAGGAGCGGAAGCTCGGTGATCATGCAAAGTCCCGTAAATTCTGAGGGAGCAGCGCAGTTCGTCCTCAATACGTCTCCGGGGAGCTATACCATAGGCATTGCAGAAGATTTCTATTTCCCAAGCTTTGCCCTGAGCGTGCGTAGTTCCGGAGGAGCTTCGGCTTTTCCAATACAGCGCGTGGAACAGAAAAAGGAGAGTCCGAAGTTTGATGTGGATAAAGCAACGCAGTTCCTTGTAGGCAATCAGTCATCTGACGGATCGTTCAAAGCGCCTCTTCTTTCAGATTGGGCGGCAATAGCCTTGGGCGGCACAGAAACAGAGGCGCGAGAAAAACTCAAAGAGTATCTCGTATCGCATCCCAATCCCGGCACTTCTTTGACGGACTACGAAAGAAGAAGCATGGCGTTGATGGCCCTGGGGATCAATCCATACTCTGGAACTTCCGTGAATACCATTGAGAAGATCACCCAGTCGTTTGACGGAAGCCAATTCGGAAGCACCGCGCTTTTCAACGACGATATCTTTGCGCTCCTCGTGCTTTTGAAGGCAGGATTCTCTCCTGAGGAAGAGATGATCCAGAAACCTCTTCTGTACATTCTTTCCCACCAGCAAGAGGACGGTTCCTGGGCAGGGAGCGTGGACATGACTGCCTCTGCGATCCAGGTGCTGTCTCTGCTTCCAGAGGAAGGAACACTGCGGCAGGCTCTTCATGGCGCAACTTCGTTTCTGAGCGACAATCAGAAGCCTGACGGCGGTTTCGGAAATGCGTTTTCTACTGCATGGGCGATGCAGGCAATAGAGATAGCGGGAAACAAAGAGTTCTCGTGGCAGAAAGAAGAGAAAACTCCTAATGACTACCTTGTTTCGCTCCAGCAAGAAGACGGAGGAATTGAGGGCGTCTCCTCAGAGAGCAGGATATGGGCAAGCGCATATGCAATTGTGGCAACAAAGCCTTGGGGGGAAATTCTTCAGGACTTTCCCAGAGAAGAGTTCATTGTTCCGCAGCCAGTACAGCCTTCTTCTGAGGATATGCAGGCCAAGCTCAACGTCATCTTGAAAAAGGCGCAGGATATTCAGGTGCAGCTGACTGCTCTCAAGGACGCTTCTCAGCATCTTGCCCAAGAAGAGTCTCTGCAAGAAATGAGTGAGATTGCCGTGCAAGGAGAGAATCTTTCTAATCTCCAGATTGTTCTTCCTGAATTCAAACAGCAGCAAAGCGTTATGGGTCAACTCGGAGCGGCAGTCATTTCAATCAAAGACAGCTTGGATGCGGTAACGGTGGCGCTGGCTGTCATGGGAATGGGATTAGCTGCTCTGCTTGCAGGAGGGATGCCGAACACGAACCTATTTGCGAAACTTGCCAGAACCGTAATACAGAAACGTTCGCTGTAGAGTTCTTTCATAGAGAGCAGGAAAAGGAGGATTGAGGTGTTTTCCAGAAGAGTGTTTTTGGCAATACATGTTGCGGCCGTTGCTTCTCTGTCGATGGCGCATGGAAGAAGCGTAGCCGACGCTCTTGAAGAATACGCGGGACGGGGGAATATAGGATGGAGCGGCAAACAGCTCGTGCGGCTGCACGACTGCAGCTCTCCCGCTCGATGCGAGGGATTCCACTATCGCGTGGACGGAATCCTTCCAGATACCGTAGCCGCCCCTGATTTCATCCCGGAAATCGGGGTGCATCATATCAGCCTGGCTCTTGTCCGAGACGGAAAGGAGCTCAAGCCATCTCTTTCGTTCTTTACATTTTTTCTCTAGCTCGCATATTGTTGCGGGCTTTTTCTTTTGTATGAAAAACCGCCGCAAGAGCGACGGTGCTTGAACAAAGCTTATTGGAAAGAATGATGCCTTCTGCGGATAGCTTCTACTCGCATCCTTAGGGCCATTCCGATAAGCCAGCCTACTACTGCGCCGATGAAGTATGCTGCTAGCAGAATGAAAACTGCTACGGTAATCATCGAGAGAAAGAAAAACGGGAAAAGGAAATTGTGAACTTCCGGAATCAGCGCAGTAGATGCAGCGCTCAATCCGCATGCCCATCCCAGGACTGCTCCGCACACGGCAGCATTGAAGAGCATGAAAGAAGTTGACACGATGATTGCCCCGTAGAAGTTTCGTATCCACGAGAAACATCCGGCAGCAAACCACACGATCACTCCTCCAGCGAGAAGCCCTTCCATCAGGGCTCTGCCTGGCGTCGGAATGTGCCATGTAAGGTTGGCGAGCAAAAGACCGGCAATGAAACTGAACGCCAGCGTTTCTCCGATGAGAATCGCTTGAGAGGAGCCGTTCATTGAGCTTTTCATTTCTACCTCCGCAGGTTTTTCCGTACTGCTGGCAATCTATCATGAAGATACGAAGGCATCAAGAGAAGCAGAGCGTAGATAAAGGATTGTTAAAAACTGAGCGTTATGATAGAAAAGTAGGAGTAATTCGCATCTGGAGGGTTGGGATGAAGAAGCTTTTATTCATATCTCTGGTCAGCGGGCTCATCGGATATGTCGTAGGGTATGTAAACGGATACCATATAGAAGTTGTGGACCCGTACTCCTCTGCGAAAAGATAACCTGCGCATTGATTCAGACGCCACGAGTACCATACGTGGCTTTTTCTTACGACCCGAAAAATCCTTGTATGTAGTTGCGTCGGCAAAGTAACGGCATTTTCTTTCCCAGTTGCTCTTTTTCTTCTACAATGGACGCATGATATACCTCGGGTCAGATCATGCGGGATTCCGCCTCAAGGGAAAAGTGAGGGAACATTTGAAGGAGAGGGGAATAGAATCGGAAGATCTCGGAGCGTTTGTATTGAACCCGGATGACGACTATCCGGATTTCGTAATTCCCGTGGCAAAGAAAGTTGCAGAGAATGGAGAGCAGCACAAGGGCATCGTGTTCGGCTGGTCGGGACAGGGAGAAGCAATGGCCGCAAACAAGGCGAAGGGAGTGAGATCAGCCGTGTACTACGGAGGATCATTGGAGATAGTGAAACTTTCACGATCAGACAACGATGCGAACGTTCTTTCGCTAGGGTCGGGATTCTTGACGAAAGAGCAAGCTATTGAGGCCGTAGATCTCTGGCTCGGCACTCCGTTTGAGGGAGGCAGGCACGAACGGAGGGTGAATAAGATAGAAGAGAAATAGCCATGCAGAAACTCATTCCGGCAATTCTTACAGGAGACGTGAAAGAACTTGAGGACAAGCTTTCTGTTCTGCGCGGGCAGAGCCAATGGGTCCACGTTGACATTATGGACGGGAAGTTCGTTCCCAATGTTTCTTTCCCGATCTCTGCCCTTTCAAAGTTTTCTGGTGAATTCCGTTTTGAAGCCCATCTCTTAGTAGAAGATCCTGAGAAGTATGTACAAGACTGCAAGAATGCGAAGATACCGCGTATCATATTCCACTGGGAGAGTACAAAAGATCCAAAATCCGTTCTTGGCGAAGCGAAACGATGTTTTCTTGAAGCGGTGATGGGAATCAACCCTCCCACCTCGCCACAAGTTTTTTCCTCTTTACACGGAGATCTGGACGGGGCATTCGTGCTCTCCGTGCACCCAGGGCTTCAGGGGAGAGATTTCATCCCTTCAAGTTTGGAGAAGATACGGGAACTCAAAGAATTGCATCCTCTGCTTCCTATTGGAGTGGACGGGGGAGTGAACAAAGAAACGATACGCAGCTGTTTTGAAGCGGGAGCTGATTACGTGATTGTAGGAAGCGTGCTGTGGAAGAGTTCAGATCCCGTGGCAACTTTGAGGGAACTTGAAGCGATGGTACAATAACGATATGGCGTCTCACTATTCCATTGAAGAGTTAGAGAAGAAAGCGAACGAGATCCGTCAAGACATTATTACGATGTTGGTGAAAGCTAAATCCGGGCATTCTGCGGGGCCTTTGGGCATGGCGGATATCTTTACCGCTCTGTACTTTCGCGTTTTAAAGCACGATCCCAAGAATCCTCTATGGAAAGAGAGGGACCGCCTCATTCTTTCCAATGGGCATATTTGTCCTGTGCGGTATGTCGCAATGGCGCACGCAGGATATTATTCCAAAGAACTTCTGGGCACGTTCCGTCAGATAGGATCTCTGCTGGAGGGGCATCCTTCCATAAAGAAGATTCCTGCCTTGGAAACTTCATCTGGTCCTTTAGGGGAAGGATTATCCCAGGCGTGCGGGTTTGCAATGGCTTCTCGCATGGATGGAACTCAGAATGCGCACCACGTATGGTGTATTACTTCAGATGGAGAGCATGACGAAGGGATGACGTGGGAGGCTGCAATGTTCGCGGGAAAGAATAGGCTGACGAACCTCACTCTCATCATTGACCGCAACAACATTCAGATTGACGGGTATACGGAAGACATCATGCCCTTGGAGCCTTTGCGGGAAAAGTATGAATCGTTCGGATGGCACGTGGAAGATATCAACGGGAACGACATGGCTCAGATCATCACCACGCTTGAAGAAGCGAAAGCGACCGGAGAAAAACCCGTGTGCATTATCGCCCACACGATGCCCGGGAAAGGCGTGGAGTTCATGGAAAAAGATCCGAAGCGATTTGAATGGCATGGCATTACTCCCAATGAAGAGCAAGGTAAAGAAGCTCTGCGAGAGCTTCGGACTCTTGAAGGCAAGATTGAAGAAGCATAGAAGTCATGAAAAGCATTAGAGATGCTGCTGTGGAAGGAAAGCGCGTATTGGTGCGGTGCGATTTCAACGTGCCCCTGGATGAACAGGGGAATATTGAAGATGATTTTCGCATCCGGGCCGTTCTTCCCACGCTCCGCTTCCTTCTCTCAAACGGCGCAAAACTTGTATTGATAAGCCACTTGGACGAACCGAATGGGGAGTCTTTGGAGCGGATGAGCCTGGGAGGCATCGGGAAACGTTTAGAACAACTTCTTGGGATTTCGGTCCGCCAGACTGCTTCGTGCATCGGGAAAGAGGTAGACGCAACAATGAGCAGCTTGAGCAAGGGAGAGGCGTTGCTGTTGGAGAACATACGGTTCTGCCAAGAAGAAGAGGCGAATGATACGGAGTTTGCCAAAGATCTTTCCCGCCTGGGAGATTTGTACGTGAACGAGGCGTTCTCTGTATGCCACAGGGCTCATGCCTCGGTCGTTGGGATCCCGAAATTCCTGCCTTCATATGCGGGACTCTTGTTGGAAAAAGAAGTTGCAGCGCTTTCAAAGATCATCAAGGATCCCGAGAGGCCTTTTACGGTCTTAGTAGGAGGATCAAAGGTGGAAACCAAAGGAGCATTCATTGACGCAATTTCTGAGGTAGCAGACCTTGTGCTTTTGGGTAACCTTCTTTCTACTGCTCAGGGAGGAAAGAAATTCAAGCACGAAGAGAAGATCGTAAGACCCGTTGACGGGATTCCGGGAAACGGGCAAGAGTTTGATATCGGTCCAGAAACCATTGCCTTGTTTGCAAAACATATCAAGGAGGCAAAGACTCTGCTCTGGTCAGGACCCATGGGGAAGGTGGAAGAAAAAGAATATGAAGAAGGGAGTTTTGCCGTAGCTCAAGCGATTCTAGAAAGCGGAGCGTATTCTGTGGCAGGAGGAGGGGATACCGTCGCATTCCTGAGAGGCCACAATCTTGCAGAGAAGTTCTCGCACGTTTCTACGGGGGGAGGAGCGATGCTGGCGTTCCTTGCGAACGAAAAACTTCCTGGCTTGGAAGCTCTCGGATACTACAATGGAAATTAAAAATCTTAAAAAAGCGGCCCAGCGCCTCCAGAAAGCGGTAAAAGACAAGGAACGCGTGATTCTGTACGGGGATGCGGACCTGGACGGAATAACATCAGCGCTCATCCTTCAGGAAGCATTGAAGAATCTTGGGGGGCAGGTAGCTGCATGTTATTTCCCTGACCGGGAGAAAGAAGGATACGGGATCACGCTTGCAGCGTTAGAGAAGTTAAAGCCCTTGAGTCCCGCTCTTTTAGTGAGTATGGATCTTGGCATCGGGAACGTTGAAGAGGTTCCTTTGGCCCACAAGGCAGGATTTGAAGTTCTTATCATTGACCATCATGAAGTCATCAAAGGACTGCCAAAGCCTGCTCTCGTGGTAGATCCCAAACAGGAAGGGGATACGTATCCCTTCAAAGAATTCGCAACATGCGGATTGTGTTTTCGTTTGGCTGAATTATTGCTCGGAAGCCAGATGACGGATTCCGTAAAGAAAAGTTTGGTGGAGCTGGCGGGTTTAGGAACCATAGCTGACATGATGCCTCGCAAAGAAGACAACATTCTGATCGTAGAAGAAGGGTACGAGGCTCTTTTTGAATCATGGAGGCCCGGGATACGGACATTCTTTGATATGCAGCCTTTCGGAAAAACAGAGAGCAGGAGCCAGCTCATTGATCAGATGATCTCTGTTCTGAATGCGAGAGACGCGAAAGATGGTATGCCCGCCGCCTGGAGACTGCTCACGGTTTCCTCTACGGAGGAGGCGAGGGTGATGATAGAGGAGTTCATTGAAAAGAACAGGGTGCGCAAAGAAAAGACGCGGTCCATCGTGGAAGAAACAAGGAAGCGCATGGTATCAAAAGACCCCATCATCTTTGAAGGAGATACGTTCTTTGAGTATGAACTTTTGGGATCTGCATCCTCCATACTCGCAAGGGAGTACGACAAGCCGGTATTTTTGTACAAGGATTTGGGAGACATGAGCCTGGGAAGCGTGAGGACTCCTGACGGATACAACAGCGTGGAAGCGATGAAGGCTTCAGATCACCTGCTCCATACCTACGGAGGGCACCCGCATGCTTCGGGGTTCAGGATAGAGAACTCAAAGAGGAATCAATTTAGAGACAACCTTAGGGAATACTTTAAGAATCATGAAAGGACGTCCTGATTTTATCGTGCACACAGACGGAGGATCCCGGGGAAACCCGGGGCCCGCAGCTTTAGGAGTGGTGATTGCAGATTCCAAAGGGCAGATGCTGAAAGGGTATGGAGAGTATATAGGAGAGACGACGAACAACGATGCGGAGTACCACGCGGCAATATCTGCATTGAAAAAGATCAGGTCTCTATGGGGAAAAGAGAAGGCGAAGAAATCTTCCGTGCGTATTATGGCGGATTCCCAGCTTTTAGTGAGACAGATGAAAGGGG
>JAUSJU010000042.1 GCA_030647175.1 bacterium
GTGATCTACTGTTAACCTTCTCACTTATCCTTATGGAGATAGGGCTTTTGTATAGAAAAAATAAAATTGATCGAGAGATGGTTTACGAACATTTTCATAGAATTCTCACTAATATTTTTGAGGAAAAAGAATTAGATGGTACGAAATCTCTTATGGAGTTTATAGAAGGCAATGTTGAGCATAAGGATATTAGTATGTTATATAGGCAGTTAAATAAAAAATGGCGAAGACAAGGAAGAATAGTTTTGTTTGGCCGTAGAATTAAAAGATTTTTCACTAAATTTATTTGAGGTTTTTCCCACTGTGGAATTGGCGATGGATATCTCTTAGACGTTTGTTGGTGACGTGGGTATAAATTTGGGTGGTGACGATATTCTTGTGGCCAAGAAATTCTTGGATCGTTCTTAAGTCCACGCCCTGCTCAAGTAAATCGGTGGCGTAGGAATGACGGAGAGTATGAGGGGTGGTAAAGAGGGGAATGCCAGCTTTGATTGAGTATTTTTTAATGATGCGCTCAATGGAGCGGGGAGTGAGACGGTTTTCATCCTTGGTACGCCCTCTGTAATTGATGAATAGAGCCTTCTGAGTATCTTTTCTGGTCTTTAAGTATTTCTTTAACCACTCCAAGGCGCGCTCTGAAAAGTACACTGTCCTGGGATGCTTTCCTTTGCCAATGATTCCTATCTCAAAGTCTTCTTTGTTCCATACCGAATCAAACTGCTCTTTATTGAGAGCTACGAGTTCAGCAACGCGGAGTCCGGTAGAGAATAGGGCTTCCAAAAGGGTCCTATCCCGTAATCCTGAGGGATCAGAAGAGTCTGGAGCCTCTAGGAGCTTCTTCATCTGGTCCAGGTTCAGAAACTTCACGGTTTTCTCCTTGGAACCGTCCTTTGGGAGCTGGATCTTGTCCGGGGGCAATGAAACCACGTCTTTGGCTACAAAGTAGCCTAGAAGGGCTCTCAGGGCTATTAAATAGTAGGCCTGGGTCTTCTTGGAGAGCTCAGCACCCTGTTTGCTCTGGAAACGGGATAGGAAGAGCCGGTAGTCCCAAACCAGCTCAGGGGTCAGCTCATGGGGCAAGAGAGGGGAGAGATCTTTTGCTTTTAACCACTGCTCAAACTTCCTGAGGTACCTAAAGTAGTTCTCCTGGGTCTTGGAAGATAATCCGCGCTCTACTTCGCAGTAATCCAGGAAGTCCTGGATATGCTGCAGTATAGGCTTCTTTGATTTCTCCATATGCTTCTAGTATATCATATTGTGCGACATTATGTATCTTTCGTCTGATATTGACATCTCATATATTATAGATCAGTATACCCTCAGGACTTTAATACATAGGGGAGGATAGTAATGGCAATAACATTTATTTCTCGTCCTAATGAGACGAGTGTTCTCAAGGGAGAAGATCTCATCGGCACTATTACTCGTCGAATCAACCCGTTCGAACGGGGTAATGCCTTTGACGCATCTTCCCTGCGTCATGAGGCTCTCACATCAGTAGATCTTCGTGAAGTCGCTGACAAAATGGATCAGCTTCAGCGCGAAGAAGACGTGAGGATAGGGGCCTTAAGCAACAAAGATTGAGCAGTACGTTCGCATAGCAAGACTCGGAAAACCGAGTCTTTTTTATTAAGGTAGGGGAGTAGGGAAAAACGAGGAAAGAGGGCAGAGTGAGTTTTTGAAAAATTCCCCGGTGATCTCAAAATATTTCTAGAAAAATTCTGTAGAGACGTACCAAACATCAAAAAGGCAGTACATATCATCTACTAGGACGCGTTACTTGTAGGAGCTCTTTTGAACCCTTCCCGAGAGAGGCCTATCTTAAGTGTCGCTTAACCTACATTGTGCGACCTTCCCTCATATAGAGAATAACTACTCCCCCGGGGCTGTTTATGCCCTTTTTGGTCACTTCTTGAAAAGGTCTAAGAAACGCTGTAATAGATCTTGTGACTCTTTTCCTTGGATTTCCTGAATAGTTTCCTGTTTCTTTTTTTCAAACTCTTGCTGGATGATAGGACTCTTTTTCTCTATCTCCCCTGCCAGGATCGCCTTGGTCCTTTCGATGAGCTCTTCTACGCGCCACCCTACTGCCCTATTCCAGGTATCCTGGGCCCAGGAGAACATATAGGCCCATATGGGAGCAACTTCGTTCTTCCATATAGTGCCCATGGCTTCGGGAAGGCCTCCCAAAATCTTTTCTCCGACTCCTTTAGCCTCGTCTAAGGTTTGGGGTTGCACAAACGGGCCAGTCCCCTCTTCTTGCTGGGCAAACGTGATCAAAGGAATAAAAAGTAAAACGAAAAGAAAATATTTCATGAAAGTTTTTCTTTTGCTTCTTTTAAGTATTCTAGAGTTCTTTTCTTCCCCAGTATTTCAGCTATCTCAAAAGGGCCCGCTGAAGCCTCTTTTCCGGTCAGGGCCACCCTCAGAGGCCATAAGACCACTCCCCTGCTCTTTTGCTTCTCGGCTTCTGGCATGAGGACATTCTCCAGTTTTTCTTTTGTCCAATCCGATTCTGAAATCCCTGAAATAATTTCTTCAAACATGTTCAGCGCATTCTTTGTCTCTTCTTTCGGTGTTTCTTTCCAGGAAAGCATCTCAGCTGTGTATTCTACACGCTTCTTGAAGAAAAAGTCCGCTAACTCCCCTATCTCAGAGAGTTTTTTCAGGCGGTCCTGATACAGCACGACGATTTTCTCCACGATTGCTTTTGAAAGCTTTTCTCCGGTTTCCTTGACTACAATGTCCTCAGAAACTTTCTCAACCAGGCCTGCTTGCTCAAGAAACGGGGTGCACAGCTCAGCTAGGGTAGATGGAGATTTTTGCCTCAAGTAGAATCCATTGATCCAATCTAAGCGCTTGAAATTGAATACCGCCCCTGCTTTCTGGGTTTTCTCAAAAGAGAATTGCTTGCAAAGAGCAGAAAGCGAAAAGATTTCTTCCTCTGTGCCCGGGTTCCATCCCAAGAGCGCTAAAAAGTTTACCAGAGCTTCTGGAAGGTATCCTGCGTCCCTGAACCTCGTTACCGAGATGTCTCCATGGCGTTTTGAGAGCTTGGTGCGGTCTTCTCCTAGGACAAGAGGCAAATGGGCGTAGATGGGACGCTCAAAGCCCATTGCTTCTTGAAGAAGGATCTGCTTGGGGGTGTTGGAGATGTGATCTTCTCCGCGGATGATATGGGTGATGTGCATTTCAGAGTCATCAATGACCACAGAGAAATTGTAGAGCGGAGTTTCCAAATCCTTTGCGATGACGATGTCTCCAGAGAGCGCGGTATTGAACGTGACTGATCCTCGTATCAAGTCCTCAAAGGTAACTTCTTTCGGTATCACGACAAACCGTATGACGGATTTCTCTCCTGCTTTCTTTTTCTTTGCTGTTTCTTCTTTGCTCAACGAAGAACACTTCCCGCTGTACCGGGGAGCTTCTCCGATGCTCATCTGGTACTGGCGTTGCGCATCAAGCTCTTCCTCAGAGCAAAAGCACTCGTATGCTTTTTTCTCGTCCAAAAGCTTTGTAAGGTACTTCTGGTAGAGCTCTGTGCGCTCTGATTGACGGTAGGGCCCATAGAACCCCTCTTTCTCTACTCCTTCCGTCCACTCAAGGCCCAGCCATCTCAGGTTGTCTAAAACATCTTGTTCGTATTCGGGCTTTGATCGTTCTTTGTCGGTATCCTCAATGCGCAGCACGAAATCCCCTCCTTGGTTTTTTGCAAAGAGGTAGTTGAAGAGCGCGGTCCTTGCGTTTCCCATGTGGAGCAAGCCAGTCGGAGAAGGCGCAAAACGCGTCCTAATCCTCGATGACTCAGAGCGGGACTTTATCATGGGTTTAACCTATCACTTCTTCGTGAGGTATTCAATGAGATATCTTGAGACGATCTCAGCCGCATCGGGACGGGCAAACGATCTGGCAGCCGTGCTCATCTTTTCCAGTTCTCCTGACTGGGAAAACAGCTGCCTGAGTTTCTCCATAAAAAAGTGCGGGGTGAGGTTGGGCTCTTCTAATACGATTGCCGCCCCTGTCTTTGCATAGTCGTACGCGTTCCTGATCTGGTGGTTCTGGGCTGCTTCTGGCAACGGAATGAGGATGGAGGGCTTTCCCAGAGCAGCTAGCTCAAACAGCACCCCAGATCCCGCCCTTGAGATGACCAGAGACGCGGCAGCATAGGCATGGCGCAGGTCAACTTCTCTCAAGAACGGAACTGCATGGTAGTACTGCTCTAACGCAGGATTGATCATGACCCGGGCCTCTTTCTGCATCTGCTCCAAATTCTTTTCCCCTACCTGGTGGATGATCTCAAACTCTGAGAGCGCCTGGTCAAGCATGGCCAACACCATGTCATTCAATCTCTGGGATCCCTGGGATCCTCCGAGGATCAAAAGCAAGGGCTTGTCCCCTACTACATGGAAAAGGGATTTCGCTTCTTCCTTTGATCCTGAAAGAATTTCTTTCCGCACGAGATTCCCCACATGAATGACTTTTGAATCAGGGAAATCCAGTGTCTGAGGGAACGACGTGAATATCTTCATGGCAAACCTTCCGCAGATGAGGTTTGCGAGCCCTGGCCTGGAGTCTGACTCGTGCAAGAACATGGGTATTCGGAGCACCCAGGCAGCTATCATGGGAGGCAGGGCTCCGTATCCTCCTTTGCTGAACATCATATCAGGGGAAAGAAGGAACAGCATCCAAAGGGATTGGAGCACGCCCCAGGGCATCCTGAAGAAGAGGTCCACGATATTCTGTATAATCGGCCCTACTCCTCCATATCTCCGGAGTTTTCCCGTAGCTACCGCTTTAATGTCCACTCCTTCATGGGAAAGCAGCACCTGTACGAAATCATCTTTCGGCCCGATATACGAAAAGCGCAGCTCGTCTTTACCGCGCCATTGCCTCCTCGTTTCCCGTATGAATGCTACGAGAGGGACCAGATGCCCTCCGGTCCCGCCTCCTGTAAGTGCGATTTTCATGTTCTCCTACTAGATATATTAAGCAATATGCCCATTGCAATCAATTCAGAGACTAAGGCTGATCCCCCATAGCTGATGAAAGGCAGCGGGATTCCGGTGAGAGGGAGAAGGCCTGACAGGGCTCCTATATTCACTAACGCCTGGAGCGCGATCCAGGATGCTATCCCTACCATGAGAAGCATTGCGAACTGGTCTTTGATCTGCTTGGAAAGGACGAGGCTTCTCCATGCGAACGCAAGGAACAAGAGAACAAGCAGCAGGCTCCCGAAGAACCCCGCTTCTTCCGCGAACACCGCAAAGATAGAGTCTGACATGGGCTGGGGAAGAAAGCCGAACTTCTGGACGCTCAATCCCAGTCCTCTTCCGAACAGCCCTCCGGACCCTATGCTGATGAACGCCTGCTTTAGCTGGTACCCTTTTCCCAAAGGATCTAAGTCAGGATTCAAAAATACCGCAAGCCTGTCGAATCGATATGGAGCCAAGTGGATCAGAAGGAAGAGGGCAGCTACCCCCAATCCTCCGAGAGCTATGGTATGCCAGAGAGGAGTCTTGGCGCAAAAGTACATGACCCCGGATATTGCGGCTATGATCGTAAGGGTTCCGATGTCTGGCTGGGCAATGAGGAGGAAGCTGACTAGGCCGACGGAAAAAATAAATGGAGCAAGCATTTCCATTCCATGCGCCACTCGGGTCAGCAGACCTCCTCTGGACTTTTTCTGAAGAGTTCTTTCTTCAGAGTTTTCTCCTTTGGCAGAAAGCAGGGCGGCTACATACAAGATGAACGAAAGTTTCAAAAGCTCTGAAGGCTGGAAGGAAAAAAGTCTCAAGTTGATCCATCGAGAGGCTCCTCCCGAGGACTCTCCTATGCCGGGGATGAATACCGCTCCGAGGCAGATGACGGTGAAAAGGAATATAGGAGTTGCCCAATTCCGTAGCTTTTCCAAAGGAAGGAGGTAAGCGAGAAACCCGAAGAAAAAACCAGGGACCAGTCCGAACAGGATCTGATGGTTGAGGTAGTACAAACTGCTCCCCGTCTTCTGCAGGGAAAAGGATGCAGACACGCTCGCCAAAATAAGCACGCCGAAGAACACCAGCAAGAGGACGAAGCTCAACAGCAGAAGGTCGGGGCTACGAGTTCTTTTTCCCATAGTATGAAGCCCACTTTACGAATTGATCCCCCCGATCTTTGTAGTCTCGGAACAGATTGAAGCTCGGAGCCGCAGGAGACAGCAAGCAGATCGTTCCTTGCGGGGTGTACTTGTAGGCAATGCGAACGGCTTCTTTCATGTCCTGGGCAAAGAATGTCTGAGGAGGGCGTCTTAATCCCTGCAAGATCTTTTTTCCTGTCTGCGGAAACAGGATGAGCGTTCGGATTTTGCTCTCTGCAATTCTTTTAGATAATTTCTGGAAGGAGATATTCCTGTCCAATCCTCCTGCGATCAATGTGGCTACCTTGGGTTCTAAAACGTCTAAGGCTGAGATAGTAGCCTCGGGAATGGTTGCTAGAGAGTCGTTCACAAACGAAACCCCTTTCCACTCCCCTACCTTCTCCAGGCGATACGGCAAAGGCTTGAAGGTATTGATAGCATGCTCAATAGTGGATTTGGGAATCTTGTACAGCTTTCCAATAAAAAGCGCCGGCTCTTTAGAGGCTATCCATAATCCTTTTCCTTTCTCTAATACGAACGGCATCTTTTTTGCTTTAGATTTGGAAGCGATCGCTGAAACGACAGGGTCTTTTCTGTTGAATATGAGAATGTCGTCCTTGCCCTGGTATTGAGTAATCTTGGCTTTCTGCCCAGCATATTCCTGGAAGGTTTTGTAGTAATCAAGGTGCTCCGGATAGATGTTCAAAAGGATTGCGATGTGGGGAGATTGCTGGACTTCTCCCAGCTGGAAGCTGGAAAGTTCGTACACGAACACGTCTTTATTCTTTCCTTTTGAAAGAAACTGGAGAGCTGGTTTCCCGATATTCCCTATGAGATGCGCCCGTACGCCTCCTTTCTTCAGTACGTGGTGGATGAGCGAGGAGGTCGTGCTTTTTCCTTTGGTTCCCGTGACCCCGATGATGGTGCCTTTGCAGTTGGCAAAAAATATGGCGGTCTGGGAAGTGACGTTCTGTTTTTTCCCTATGTAGGGAGCGATGGTCCTGGGAGGTATTCCTGGAGATTTGATGATGATCTCGTATTTCTTGATGCTTCTCAGGTAGGATTTTCCGAGGTGAAGGGTTACTCCTTTGACATTCATATCAAGGGAAGACTTTTGATCAGCTATCCCGATCCCCTGCCCGGGAAACCGCTTTCTCAAAAAAGAGAGGGTATCTCTCCCCTCTTTCCCGAATCCCAGGATGAGTATTCTTTTTCCGCGCAATGTTTCAAGCTCCATACACGGCTATTCTATCACGGGAAGAGTGAAGGAAAAAGAGTGCAGCGAGAATATTGACAAACTAACTTTAATCAGGTATTATAATTTCAGAACATTCCAAGGAGGGAGCAAGTGCAAGAATTCCTTGAGTTTTATTTGAAAGGCATTATCCTTTCGTCCTTAAATATAGGGTGCTGGGGTTTAATGCTCAAGATTCAGAATTGGGAGATAAAGGAAGGAAAGATTCCGCCCCTGAGACTACATGACCCTTTGAAGCCTGAGCGAGGATTCCTGGGAATCCAGAATTACGCTACGACCTCATGGGGAAACCTTGTTGGTCTCACGTCGATTGATGGTGTGATGGAATGGGAGATCTGGCAAGGCATACCTCTCTGGATAGTGCTGGTATCTTTCACCATAGGAATCATCATCACCATTTTCTGTCAAAGGGAGTGGATGGGGCCCTGGCACAAGCCAGACTGGGCCTACCCCAGAAAAGGAGCAGTGTCCTCTGCCGGCAAGGTTTTCATAGGCTACTTCTTTGTGCAGGCAAGCATCGCAGCAGGAGAAGTGCTTCTACTTGCGACGGGAAATCTTTCTTGGCAGCAAATCATTTTTGCGTCTATAGGAGGGGGCTTGTACCTTTTCGCAATCTATCTGGACATAGCGAGCGGAAGGTGGGCGAAAACTTCCCCTCGCACAAAGAGCTGATGTTGAATCAGCTCTTTTATTTTGTCTTGAGAACTTTTTTGAGCAACGCTTCCAGAAATCTCGGAATAGAGTGGCTCCTGTTCCAGGATTTCAGAATGAACTCACTCTCTGCGCTTAATCTTGGATGAGCTGGTAGGATAGTGTTCCTGAAATATTTCATCAATATAGGAAGCTTTCCTTTGTGTTTTTGGAGAGATAGGAAAAGCGCTGCCATGCTTTCTTTTTTCGTACCCACGCATTCAAAGGGTTTCACCTCTCTGACTCCGGTGAGTTCTTCCAGCAAGGACACAAGCATAGGATCTTCAAAGAGATTCTTTTTGAATATAGAGACTAGTTGTTTCTCTTTGATAAAGGGGTAGAGCGCTATGAATACGAACAAGCACTTTGCGCATTTCCCGCACCATTGCAAGGTAGGTTTCTGTAAGTACGTCTTCTGGGCTTCGTTGCAGCTCAAGAACGCCCTGAAGTACTTGGGATATCTTGAAAAAAGCTTTGCGATCTGAAGTTCATAGAGAGGTCTCATGAAGCTCAGATATTCCAAGGAGGAAACAAGATATTTTGTTGCGTAGGAACGGAACTTTCGCTCAAACTCATACGTCTTTGAATACTGATGATTGATGACCCTTCCTTTGTACCGCGCATTCCCTTCGTTGGAGCTTCGCTCATTGGAAACCATGATGTATTTCATATCGAAGAGCACGGCTATCAATGAAGACAAGAACGCAAGGTATGCTGAAAACGGAGTGTGTCCATTCAGGTATCCTTTCTTGTTCAGATGAAGGAGTTTTGGATCGATCGTTCGTTCTGCGAACACGGCGTTTTTGTATCCAGCCAAAGAAAGGATCTTCTTGTGCACTACAGAAGGATTCAGCACGAAAGGAACGATCTTCTTCTTGGATTTCTTGAGTATCTCAAGGCTTACAATAGCGTCTTTCCCTCCTCCTAAGGGAAGAAGGATCTGATCGCTCAGCTTTCCTTTGTATAGATGATGGTTCAAAGAGCTCGCAGATCGCAAGGAAAGAAAGTCTTTCTTGGTGTAGTCAATCCTGTTCCTGAAAAAGAACTCCCCCATGCCTTGCATGAAAAGGTCTTTCCACCATCTCAACTGTTCTGCGCTTAGGGATCCCGCCTCTACGATAATGGTGGGGCTGCAGGTTGCTTTCCAATAGCTCGGGATTTCTATTATACCGAGATGAAAAACAAAATTATTCAAAGCGTCCTCCCCTACTCTGTTCGGAACGTTCTTTATTGCCAAGGTGGGACGAAAGTTAATGTCGGGCGCTACGAAAAAGTGAAACGAGATGTGAAGATCTCTTTTGTGGAATCTATATGCGTAGCTTTTATAGATAAAAGAGGGGTGGCGGGCTCGTAATGCAGAGAGGGTTTCCATATCGCGTATGATACCTCAATCATTGACAAATGGGAAATTATGGTATATTGTAGGAATAGTATCATTGTCGAGGAGAGAGAAATGAAGATTGTTGTTAGCCACGACCATCGTCCCGCAGGAATTTCTTCTTTTGAGCTTCAGTATCGTTCTCCCCTAGAAGAGGTAGCAGTTGAAGGAATACTCCCAAAAATAGCCCTGCAAGCTCCCTTTCAAGTGATCGCTAGAGCTCGTCTTCTCGGGACCTTTTCAGAATGTGCGGAGGAGTTGCTTGAACTATTGAAACAAACTCTCCAACAAGATCCTGCTACTTCTGAGTTTTCTATTGAAGTAGTCGGAGAACTTTCGCCAGGGGTGGTCACATGAGACCACCCTTCTTTTTTACCAATCACCCCAGTAGCCGTATCGCCACTCCAACGATTGCCATAACAATACCGATGATCCAGAACCTCATGGTGATCTGGTAATGGGGCCAGCCCAAAGCCTCAAAGTGGTGGTGGATGGGAGTTGCAATGAACACCTTTTTCTTGAAGAGTTTCTTTGAAGTCTGCTGGATGATGACTGATCCTGATTCCAGTACCAAGAGAAACCCTATAACAGGAAGCACGAGCACGGAATCCGTTAAGAAGGCGACCACGGTAAGAGTTGCGGTAAGGCCCATCATGCCGGTTTCTGCCATGTAGAACTTTGCTGGGGGGATGTTGAACCACAAAAATGCGTACAACGTGCCCACGATAGAAATGCAGAATGCGGCCAAATCCATCTGTCCCTGGGAGAATGCGATTACCCCGAATGCTGCGAATATGGAGGCGAATGTTCCTCCTGCTAACCCATCCAGCCCGTCGATCACTCCTCCTGAGTACGTAGCCAGCATGACGATGACGAACGCGGGGATATACCAGAAATCAAGCAGGACATCTCCTACTCCCGGAACATGGATCGTGCTGAATCCCAGCTTGAAGAAGAACCACCATGCTCCCACAGCTCCGATGAGAAGAACGAGCATGATCCGGTACCTCAGGCTCAGTCCTCCCGAAGAATGCTTTTCCATGAGCGGCCAGAGCTTCTTGAAAAACCCTCGGGGAGTTACCACTACCTGAAGCAGATCATCCAGGAATCCTACCGCACACGCCGCCAGAAGGGTCGCTAAAGGAAGCCAGGTCTGGGCGCGGCTCAGGAAATTGAATTTCTCAAGATAGATGCTTCCCGTATGAGAAAGCAGGGAGAATATCAGGGCAATGCCTGGAGGAATGAGCCATATCAGTATTCCCCCGAACCGGGGGATGGATGTTTCTCCTTCATGGTGGAATTTCTGGAATACGGGCAAGTCCCCTCCCCCGAGAGCCTTTGTCCTCAAAGACTTCCTCCAGAGCTTGTGTTCGTACAAAAATTTGAGAAGGGAAGGGGTTAGTAAAAAAGCAGCAAGGAAACTTGATGTCCCGATCGTAGCTATCTTGATGACGCTCAAAGAGAGTTCAGGGATCATGCGTTACCAGCTATATCCTTCGTATGCGAATTGGATGAGTTTCTTCATCTCCTCAAAGCGATTGTCTGATCCTAAGACGACGTTCACGATGTATCCCCTGTCCTTGGGGCTTTGCACTACGATAATGAGGCATCCTGAAGCTTTCTCCGTGTACCCGGTCTTTCCTCCCAGTATCTTGGTCGGAAATCCCTGATTCTTGAGAAGTTCGTCGGTATTGAGAACGGTATGGTGAAAATATCCTTCTGCGTCTTTCAGATCAAACGTTTCCAGGGAAAGGATGTCAAAAACTTCAGGATGCGAGTCTTTGAGGTATTCAATCAATATCGCAAGATCTCGTGCAGAAGAGACATTGATGGCATCTCCCTCGTCTGGATCGAGCCCCGTAGGGTTGAAGAAACTAGTCTGGTCCATGCGGAGAATCTCAGCTAAGCCGTTCATCAGCCTGACGAATGACGGCTCTCCTTCCTGTTCAGCCAGAGCTACGGCTGCGTCGTTGGAGGATTCCATGAGCAAGGGATAGAGAAGATTCTTGACGGAAAATGTGTCTTCTTCTTCAAAAAATCCCTGGGGGCCTTCCGTTGCCAGGGCGTGCCCTGAGATTGCAATCTCTTTCTCCAACGGATATGTTTGAGCAGCTACCAAAGCCGTCATGAGCTTGGTAAGGGATGCGATAGGCAAAGCGGTCCTCTGATTCTTTGTAAACAGCACTTTCTCATTTCCGTCTTTGCGCACCAATACAGAGAACGCGGCCTTTGCTTCAATGGACGGGATTTGAAATTCCTCTCTACGGGTGGGGCGTTCGCTGAGCACCTGTTTCTTGAGTTGGTCTTCCTGGAGAAAGGCGGCTGCGATCTCAGGATTCTGTGAAAGTTCTTTCCAGAAGAATGCGTCCTGGAGGTAGTGAGAAAGCGAAGGAATCCCCCACGTCAGAGAGAGGCTTGCGATGAAAGCCGCGGCAACGATTTTGGTATGCATAGTTATTCGCTCTTCTTGCCGGTCTTCTTCTCTGCTATCTGGGGCAATGAAAGTTCTTTCCGCTGGGCTGCAGAGAGTTCGGATGGAGAATCCATCATGAGATCCCTTCCGTCTCCTGTCTTGGGGAACGCCATGACTTCTCTGATACTCGGTTCTCCGAGGGCCGTAGACAGCAAGCGCTCAATGCCGGGAGCTATTCCCCCGTGAGGAGGCACTCCGTAGGAGAAGGCGTCTAAAAGATGGCCGAACTGGGTGCGGATGACCTCTTTTTTGTTTCCCATGACCTCAAGCACGGCCTCAAGCATATCCGGCTTGTACGTCCTCAAGCTTCCTCCCCCTATTTCATATCCGTTGAGCACGAGATCGTGCTGGTACGCGAGAACATCTTTGGGATTCTTTTTCACCTCTTCCACGTCCTCTGTCTTGGGCCGGGTGAACGGATGGTGTACTGCATCCCAGCGCTTTTCCTGCTCGCGCCACTCAAACATGGGAAAATCTATGATGAAGGCGAATGCCAATTCGTCTGCGTCCTCTTTGTTCTTCCTGATATCTGGCTTGTCTGATCCCCACTTTTCCATGGCTTCTTTGTAGGAAATGCGCGGAAATGGAAACTGCTGGATGCGCTTTGTAGGAAACAGCTTTTCTGCGATCTCTTTGTAAAGATTCTCAATGAGTTTCAGGATGTCCTCTTGCTCTACGAACGACATCTCAAGGTCTAATTGGGTGAACTCTGGCTGCCTATCGGCTCTCGTATCTTCGTCTCTAAAACACCTCGCTATCTGGAAGTACCTTTCAAACCCCGCTACCTGTAAGAGCTGCTTGTACTGCTGGGGAGATTGGGGCAGAGCGTAGAACTTTCCCGGATATAATCTTGAAGGAACGACGTAATCCCTCGCTCCCTCGGGAGTGGACTTGGTAAGGATCGGAGTTTCAATTTCCACAAAGCCTTCATGGGCAAGGAACGAACGCATAAGCTTTAATACTTCATTCCTCAGGATGAGGTTCCTTTTCATCCGTTCCCTTCTTAGGTCAAGATACCGGTACTTTAACCGGTTCTCCTCCCCTATCTCATGCCCCGCAGTATCAATGGCGAACGGAAGCGTTTTTGCTTCAGAGAATACCGTGAGCTTCTCAAGAGATATCTCTACAGATCCCGTAGGAATTTCTGCGTTCTCCATTCCGGCAGGCCTCTCTTGGACGCGGCCTTCCATTCCCACTACCCATTCAGGCCTCAGAGTTTGAGCGAGCTGATATGATTCTTCTTGCTTGGGAGTGCATACCACTTGCACGATC
>JAUSJU010000030.1 GCA_030647175.1 bacterium
CTTGAGATTTTCCGCGCGTAGCTGTATATGTTAGAACAGCGGAACAAGGGTGAACACGACCATGCTGAGCACCATGAGGACCACGAGTATTTTCCAGAGGAGTTGAAGTAGCTTATTATTCTGCATACCACGCATGATATCAAAGAATTCCAAATTTCAAAAGAGGAGAGGGGAACAGGTTTCCGGAACCCTGCTGGGAGGATTTTTCGTGGCGTTGTTCTGCGGAGTCGCACTTTTCCTCATTGCAAACAATATCGTTTTGAACCAGAAAAGAACTGAGCTTGAAAGCAAGGCGAATGATCTGAAGATCCAGTTAGAGGAGCTCCAGAAGGCGAAAGCGAATCTTGAGCAGGGCATCGGAGACGCCCAGACCCAGGAATACCAGGAGAAGATCCTTCGGGAGCAGGGATTGTATAAGAAGCCCGGAGAAGAGGTGGTCACGATTCTTCCTTCGCAAGACCAGGCTCAGGAGAAGAATACAAAGAGCGGAAAGGTCTGGTGGGACCCGAGGACTTGGTTTTAGGCGGGATTAGTATAGTGGCAGTACATTTCCTTCCCAAGGAAATGGCGCCGGTTCGATTCCGGTATCCCGCTCCAATAGTTGACTTTCTATATTTAAAGCGGTATATTATATTCAGCTCATCTCGTGAGTAGAATAGAGAAGGAGGTGCTTCATGCATCGGTTCGGATGGATCCTTTCTGGCGTTCTCGCAATAGCTCTTGTTTTGAGCTTTATCGTCTTCAGACAGGTAGTCCAGGGCTATGAGTCTCGGGCTTCCGGCTTTAGCGAAGAGGAGGTTGCGTTCTACAAGAGCAACAAGGAAAGCATCGAGACGCTTGTTGAGCTTGTGAATTTCAAGACCGGGAAATTGAAGTATGCGGCTGTGGACCCCGAGTTCTTGAAGAAGTCTATAGATATCTACGGGGACGTGCAGAAAATTCAGAGCACCCTCGGAGATCTCGGATTCAGATCAGACGGGAAAGAGAGCTCGTCTATGTTCAATGTCTACCGGGCCTTTGACGCCAAGATGCTCTCTGCCCGGTTCTTGCGTGCGAGTGGAGATAAAGAAACTGCTAAAGCTCTTCTCCTATCGGCGCTGTCAGATACGAATATAGAGATCTACTCTTGCCGGAACGCTCCAGAAGCCACTTCTTTCTCTTCCTACGTGCTTCCTGTGGAGCTTCTGGAATTGCTTCAGGACTCTCCATACTCAGCTGAAGTGATCATGGAAGATGGTTTTTCTGGAGCCAAGTATCCCAACACAGAACAGATGGTTCGCGTGGGAGTGGGAAAAAACTTCGCTCCGGGGTGCTAAACTCTCCGAGCCGCTGGATTCATTCAGCGGCTTTTCTTTTGGCTCACAATGGTTTAGGATATTGCTGTATGCCGAAGTAGCTTCTTCAATTTACAACCACTTGTAATTTTGACATTGGTTGATAAATTCCCTATATTTGATGTATGCCTATGCCCAAAAAGCCTAGAAAGAGATGCCTTAATTGCGGGAAGAAAGTATCTCGCCCAGAGTATAAATATTGCAATAACGCATGCCAAATTGATTACCAGTACCAATTTTATATCAAAAAGTGGAAGGCCAGAAAATTAACTGGTTTAATCAGTATAGGTGTAGTCTCAAGTTATATCAAGAGGTATTTGCGAAGAAAGTTTGGAAATAGATGTTGCTTATGCGGATGGACAAGGGTTAACGCTAAAACCGGACAAGTTCCATTGGTTGCTGATCATATTGATGGCAATTGGCGAAATAATATCGAAAGTAATCTCCGTTTGCTCTGTCCAAATTGCGATTCGTTGACCCCTACGTATGCCGGGTTAAATAGAGGAAACGGAAGAAAGGAACGAGCTTTGAGTAAAAGAGTTAAAGAGGGTCGTTTGTTCGTTGTGACTAAATCCAGGTAATCTAATGATAGAATAGTTTTTATCCTTTTTGCCCCCTTAGCTTAGTGGCAAAGCAACGGTTTCGTAAACCGTAGACGCCAGTTCGATTCTGGCAGAGGGCTCCACTTGCGCAATCTTTTTGATGGTGATAGATTCTATCTCGGTACCTTCTTCGGCGCGGAGTAGCTCAGCGGCTAGAGCAGTGGGATGCCACCCCACGATCAGGAGTTCGAATCTCCTCTCCGCGTTTCTCATGCGTACGTAGCTCAGCGGATAGAGCAGCACCTTTTAAGGTGAAGGCCATGGGTTCGAATCTCATCGTACGCTCGCACATATCACGGCGCATTTCATATGCGCCCTTTTCTTTTCCCAGAGAGTATTGACAATGAAGGAAATTCATGGTATTTAGGAAGCAGTACGCATTATCTTAACGGATGGGGGAGATAGAAAATGTTACCCAATGGTAGGGACTGGACTGCGTTCTTTGTACTTCATGGGTATAATATTGTCATCTACATTATCGCGCAAACACAGAGCGCGCTTCCAGGGATCGTTTCAACCGTTATCCTGGTCACGGGCATACCATTATGTATTTTCGTCATGATACGAATTGATCGATTCCTCAACTTTATCCTGTTGAGCCTACAGCCAATGCGAGAGGGACTTCATCGACTTGCTGGCCGTCGGTAAACGAGTACGGAAATCGGCAAGAAACCAAGGACGCATTTATATGCGCCCTTTTCTTTTTCTTCATCTTGAGCTAGAGTTTTGCCAGAAGGAGGTGCGTTATGGGTTCTTTTCAATGCGCTTGCGGCACAGAACTTGTGTATGTCACCCAAGAAGAAGAGAGAGGAGTGTATGAATGTCCTCAATGCCCTCTTCTTGAATGGCGGGAATGCTTGCAGTGTCATCAAGTTACTATCAAGTTTCCCTCTCTGACGGTTTTGTGCAAGGCATGTCGAGATCAGGGATATTTCGTAGTAAGTGGCGGAGTAGGGCCTGTCATACATGTTTCTGCGGAAGAGGCAATTGTAGGAAGACAGGGCCCTTCTATCGGAGCATTCGATCGAGCGCGGGAGATACGAACACGTGCGAGGAGACGTCTCGGATTATCTCAAAACGCAAAGGTGCCTCGTAAGATAGAGGACATCTGTGCTTCGTTGATGAGAGGAGTGGGATGTACTTTTGATGGACATGGATGGTCCTTGCCCAATTCAGTTGCGCTCTCACTATAAGGCGTGGAAATCTCCGCGCCCTTTTCTTTTTGCGGAAAATGAGGGATACTGGATGCATGACACAGAAAGAAATTCAGGGAGTATTGAAAGATTTGGAAGGTAACATCCTCCACTTGGAGGACTGCCTTTGAGTTGCCCGGAAAGAAGAAAGAATTAGGAGAGCTTGAGAAGAAGGCAGAAGGAGCGGACTTCTGGCAAAACAGGGAAGAGGCGGTGGAGGTTACCAAGAGGATCGCAGAGATCAAGGAAGAGGTCGCAGTAGTGGAAGAATTGAAAAAAGAATTGCAGGATCTCAGGTCGTTGTCTGAAATAACGGGAGAGCAGGATACAAGCTTTGCCGAACTGGTAAAACAGGTAGAACAATTCAAGAAACGGGTTAAAGAAGAAGAGACAAGAACATTTCTTGCAGGGAGGTATGACAAGAACGGCGCACTGGTGACCATTACCGCGGGAGCCGGAGGGCAGGAGGCCCAGGACTGGGCAACCATGCTCTTGCGCATGTATGAAAGGTATTGCCAGAAGAGAGGATGGGAGACCACGGTATTCCACCAGTCGTTCGGAGATCCGGGAGGAGAAGGAAGAATAGGGACCAAGCAAGTTTCCTTCGGAGTAAAAGGCTCTTACGCATACGGACTGCTGAAGAAAGAAAGCGGGGTCCATCGGTTGGTCCGTATTTCTCCGTTCTCTTCTCAGTCTCTTCGCCACACCTCGTTCGCTTCCCTGGAAGTGATCCCTGATATCAAAGAAGAGGATAGGAAGCAGATACAGATAAAACCAGACGACCTTGCAATAGACACATTCAGATCATCGGGCCCCGGAGGGCAGAACGTAAACAAACGAGAAACCGCAGTGCGTGTCACCCACATTCCCACAGGCATCGTAGTTTCCTGTCAGGTCAAGAGAACGCAGTTGGAAAACAAAGAACGGGCAATGGACCAGCTCTTCGCAAAACTCCTGTTTCTTCAAGAGCAGGAGCGAGAGAAAGAAATGCAGGTATTGAAAGGACAGAAGCGGTCCATTGAATGGGGGAGCCAGATACGATCCTACGTATTACATCCCTATCAGATGGTGAAAGACCATCGCACAGGACAGGAAACCTCCAATGCTCAGTCTGTGATTGACGGAGACCTGGATGATTTCATTGAAGCAGAGCTTGCCATATGATTATTTTTGAAAAGGTAACAAAGATATATCCCGGACAGAGCGTAGCCGTGGAAGACATCTCGTTCGGAATAGAAGCGGGGGAGTTTGTGTCCTTGGTGGGAAAGTCCGGGGCAGGCAAGACGACGTTGTTAAAGCTTTTCCTTTCTGAAGAAAAGCCCACGACAGGTCATATTTTGTTCAAAGACATAAAGGTGCATGATATTCCGGCTTCCCACCTTCCGTATTTCCGCAGGAAGATCGGCATGGTTTTTCAGGACTACAAGCTTCTTCCCACGAAGACTGCCAAAGAGAACATCGCCTACGTTCTGGAAGTGATGGGAGCTGACGAGGCGGAAATCGGACGAGACGTAGATGAAGTGCTCAATATCGTGGGCCTTGCAGAGAGAGGGCACCATTTTCCCCACCAGTTGTCTGGAGGGGAGAAGCAGAGGGTTGCCATAGCTCGCGCGCTTATTCACAGGCCAGAAATCATCATAGCCGACGAGCCCACAGGAAATCTTGATCCGTATCATACGGGAGATATCATGAAGCTCTTAATTAAGATCAATGAATTGGGAACTACCGTGATCTTGGCAACCCATAACAAAGAAGTCATCAACAAGCTGGGGAAGCGAGTGATTACCTTAGACTCCGGGAAACTGATCCGGGACGAGCAAAAAGGGAAATTCATCTTATGATCTGGGCCTCATTCAAAAGAGTATTGCGCTACGGGTATCAGTCTTTCATGAGGGACAAGGGGTCTTCTGGAGCAACCCTTCTCATTATGGTAGTCACCTTGGCTTCCATTACTTCTCTCCTCTTGTTGCGGGGAGCGGTAGGGTTTTTGGTAGACAGTCTGGAACAGCGCGTGGATGTGTCAGCGTACTTTTACGAAACTACCCAGGAGCAGCAGATCTTAGATCTCAAGACGCAGTTGCTCCTTATGCCAGAGATCAAGGAGGTAACCTACACTTCCCAGGAGGAAGCATTGGCGACGTTCCGGGAAGCCCACAAGGATGATCCCATCATCATTTCTTCTTTAGATACCGTGGGCAAGAATCCTCTGTTGGCTTCTCTGAATATGAGGACCAAGGAGTTCGGAGACTATGCAAAGGCGGTGGAGTTTCTCCAGGGGCAAGATTATGCTCCCTTGATATCAAAGATCGACTACCAAGATAGGGCTCCTGTTATCAGACAGATCTACTCGCTCACGTCTGGCATCCAGCTGTTTGGCATCCTCATGAGCATTGGATTTGCAATCATCGTGGTGCTCGTCACGTTCAATACGGTGCGACTTGCAATCTACAACGCGAGCAAGGAGATTGAAATTATGCGCTTGGTGGGAGCATCCAGTGCGTTCATCAGAGGCCCATTCATCATTCAGGGGGTGATCGTAGGGATCGTGGCGAGCATTATCACTACGCTTCTTTTCATTCCCATCGTATTTTTGCTCAACGGGTTTACAGAACACCTGCTTCCCGGATTTGAGCTTTCCGGATATTTCTTCTCTCAATTCTTCCTGATTCTTTTCCTGCAGTTGATCTGCGGCGTTGGATTAGGAGTACTCTCCAGTCTGTTTGCAATCCGCAAGTATTTGCGTATATAATCAGGGTCAGTACATTCTAGAAAGGGGGAGCAGTATGGTCCTTACAGTTTATGAGGGGCTTTTACGCATCCGCGCCATTGCTTCAAGGCAGATAGGAACTCTCGTAGAAAGGATGGATTCTCAGAGTCAAATCGAAGGGCAGTTCGACCTAGACATGCCTCAATTCTTTACTGATCTCACGAAGGAGTTTTCCATGCTGGGGCACCCTTTTTCTATTTCAGACGAGGAGGCGCAGAATATCGTGACGATAGAGGATCTATTGAACTTTCTTGTAGAGAAGGAAGTCCTTTCTCAAGAGGGCATAGAAAGCTGAAAGGAGAGGGGATATGGCTACCGTATTTGAGAGAGTGAAGAAGGTGACCATCGGGCAGCTCGGAGTTGAAAAGGACAAGGTTGTCCCGACAGCATCTTTCAGGGACGACTTGGAGGCTGATTCGCTCGACCTCGTAGAGCTTATCATGGCCATGGAAGAGGAATTCTCCACGAAAGATAAGTCACGCGTGATTGATATCAAGGACGAAGATGCTGAGAAACTCATCACGGTCCAGGACGCCGTGGATTGGCTTCGCGATCACGGAGTTTCAGACGACGAATAATGATATCCGGTGCGTCTCTTTCAAGAGACGCTTTTCTTTGTATTGAAAAAGTATGGGAATAGGGTATAGTGACTGCATATTTTGCCGGGTCGTCTAATGGTAGGACTCATCCCTCTGGAGGATGGTATCTTGGTTCGAATCCAGGCCCGGCAGCCGTCATATGCTAAGTCAGGTGACCGAGACGCATATGTTCTCAACCCCGCCAACGCATACCGGCTGAGTGCCGTATTCAGAGAAGAAAAACCACTGAAATTGATCAGCGGTTTTTCTTTTTCCCAATCTATCCCAGTGAGATTTTCTTATCCCTAAGAGTCAGCTTGCTTTGCAGGCACGAGAGCAGCTCTCTCTTTTCAAGCAAGGTTCCTTCCCGAAGGAGGTACTTCGCGTAGTTCCTTGCGTCCACCCCCACATCCGCCTTTTCCTGCTTATGGCCCAGTACTCCTACCCTGAACTTGTTGTATCGTGCAATCTCTTGTTCTATCCGTGTCTTCACTTCAAGCTCATCCAAGTTGACCGTATCCATGAGCTGGATGAGTTCGCCGATCAAGCTTGGTTCATTGATAGCCGGGTTCTTGCAGTCTATATTCCTTGCCTTGCTGCAGAAGTAGTACACATGGCGGTTTACACCCCCGTCCTTGAGCTTCTTGAATTTCTCGTCCGCGGATATGCCCGATCCGCAGTATCCGCATTTGATGAGTTTGGTGAATGCGAATTCCTTGCTTTCGGTCTTCGGTACATAATTCTCATTCAGCGAGTTTTGTACTTTCTCAAACAGCTCCTTGTCTATGATGGGAGCATGTTTGCCCGTATACCACTTGCCACCCCCTACAGGGTACTCAAACTCTCCGTAGTAGAAGGTATTCCGCAGAATGAGATAGATATTAGCGAGTACCAGCGGTTTTCCACTTTTGGTTTTAAAGCCAATCTCCCTCAGCCATCGGTATGTCTTTCTTCCGCTCCATTGCTCATGCGCAACCTTTTCAAACATCTGCTTTATGACAGGAGCTCTTTTGAGATCTATCCTCACCTGGCATTTCTTATCTACATGCTTTTCGTTTAAGTACCCCGTAGGGGCTACTCCTGGCCTTAAGCCCATCTCACACCTCGTACGCAGGCCTCGCTTCACATTCACCGCCTTATTGTCGTTCTCAAGCTTAGCCTGCGAGCCGAGAATCATGAGCAGGAATTTCTCATTCGGGTTATTGCCGAATTTCTGGCCGTAGGTCCGTATCTCAAGAAGGAGCTTTTGATCTATGAGGTCCACCACCGATCCCAGGTCCCCGGCATTCCTTGAGAGCCTGTCTGGAGCCCAAGTGAGTATGGAGTTGAACTTGCCCTCGCGTACTTCAGCAAGCATTTGGTTGAATACCGGCCTTTGCCCCACTTCTTTCGAAGAATGCGACTCCCGCTTTACCTCTACTATGCGGAGATTGTCCCGCTTTGCCAGCGCGAGCATTTCCTTTACCTGCGACTCTATGGAAAGAGCTTGTTTGTCTTCTGCCTCCGTGGACTTCCTTGCATACAGACAGTAGTTTAGAAGAGCAGGGGAGGCCTCTACCCGTTTGGTTTGTTCCATATATGCGTAGATCCCTTAATCCCTTGTTATGTCGACCCTATACAAAGGGATGACGCAACCCTGCTAGGGAGTCCAGACCCCCTAGTTGGTAACCTGTTGGTAACTCAAGCTTCCCAAAACCCCTGGCTAAGCTACCATATGGACGAGCCCTAAAGGTCGAGGTAGTATGTACTTACAATTGAATAATCAAACAGCCTAAACCGTATGAGTAATCATGCGGCATGGTTGAAAAACCAACGACGGTAGAAAGCTCCTAGTCAGAGCACCGTCGTTGGTCATATCTCGAAAGAGGTATGGGTTCCGCAAGGAATCGCTGGCTAGGAGCTTTATGTTTCCTATAAAATAATGACAATTCAAAATACAGAAAAACCAAAAA
>JAUSJU010000056.1 GCA_030647175.1 bacterium
CTTCGGCTCGAACCTGACTTTACGAAATAAAAAAGTTGAAGAAATCCCCTCAAAACAATGGGCGACGCTCTGCGTCGCACGCAAAAATTTTGCTGGAAATGAGTTAAGTTTTTCTCTGGCTCCGCGGGTAGGATTCGAACCTACAACCTTGTCGTTACACTCAACCCAATATTTTCATACTGGCGTGGACTATATCATCATCCTCCATCTTATTCAGAATGGGTGGGATGCGAGGCGCTTCGTGCTCAAACGTATGCGCACTACTCCCTGTCGGGATAGTCTCTGAACCTTCTCGGTGATACCGAGCTTGGCTGCGGATTACCATATCTGGAAGATGTAGGCTTCCCGCAATTCACCTCGTTTTTCAACCTCGATTACTCGAGGAAGCTGCAACAATTTACAGCGACCTGCTCTACCGTTGAGCTACCGCGGAATACAAATCTGTTATATCAAAGAATCGAGTCCCCTGCAATCATCTAAGAAAGAAGTACTGGATGCTCACTATGGTGAGGATGGTGAAAGTCAATATGGTAGCTAGCCTGTTGGAAACGGTAAGGCCCGTCTTGCCAAACATCTCTTTCATGAACGAGTGGTCGTAGTTCTTCGGGTCAGAGAGGTTGTCCCCTCTCAAGAGCTGCATAGGGGTGGTCAATGCGCACACCATGCGGAACTTCTTCGTCCAGGGCATCAATAAGAATCCCCAGAGGAACTGATGAAACACGATGCCTAAGGTAAAGTAGAAATGGAAGGCTATCTTCTCAGGCCACCAAGAAGAAGGCACGAACAGAAGCCCCCACCAGAAGGCAACGATGAGAACGTGCGCCCAAAAGATGAACTCTGCGAGAAAAAGCCTGAACTTCATTAATACCCTTTGAGCTTCTTTACGCTGTCGTGCTCGCGGATCCGCTCTAATGCTTTCGCCTCAATCTGCCTGATGCGCTCTCTGGTCACGCCGAACTCGCTCCCCACTTCTTCCAAGGTATGAGTGACCCCGTCTTCCAAGCCGAATCTCATGGCCAGGATCTTCTGTTCTCTTGCGGTAAGGTCAACTAAAATCTCAGCCAAGCGCTCTTTCAAAAGAGTGCGGGCTGCTTCCGTGGAAGGAGGGGGAACTTTCTCGTCCTCTACGAACTCAGCCAATACCGAATCTTCGTCGTCTTCTCCCACAGGAGTTTCTAAAGAAACGGTTTCCTGGGAGATTTTCTGAATGTGACGAACCTTGTCCACTTCCAATCCCATTTCAGCTGCAACCTCTTCAGCCAAAGGCTCCCTGCCCAGATCCTGGAGAAGCCTTCTCCTTACCTGTGTATACTTTGAGATGGTTTCTATCATGTGGACCGGAATGCGGATGGTCCTGGCCTGGTCGGCTAAAGCCCTCGTAATAGCCTGCCTGATCCACCAGGTGGCGTACGTTGAGAACTTGTATCCTCTCCTCCAGTCAAACTTCTCTACCGCGCGGAACAATCCGAGATTCCCCTCCTGGATGAGATCTAAAAGTGTAAGATTCGGGGATCTCCCCACGTATTTCTTTGCAATGGAAACCACGAGCCGGAGGTTCGCCCTGGCCAGTTGCTTCTTCGCTTCCATGTCCCCCTTCTCTATCTTCTTTGCGAGTTCCTTTTCCTGATCAGCCGTCACGAACGAGATCTTCCCGATCTCCTTGAGGTACATTTGCACGGGATCTAACGGAGCGTCTTTCTCAATGCGCTCTTTGGCTTCATCCTCCTTGGATTTCTTGACCTCAAGGTAATCCCTGCTTTCTTGCACGAGAACGCCGGATTCCTCCAGCTTCTGGTAGAGCTTGTCTAATCCCTGAATGTCCCGCTGAATGTCGGGAAACTGATACAGGATCTCAGCGTACGTCACAAATCCCCTCAGCTTTCCCCGGGAAATGAGCGCTTGAATCTCAGCTTCTTTGAACACTCCCTTGTTTCTTTTGGCAGGGGGCTTCTTTTTTGACGACTTGCGGGCCTTCTTCTCCACCTTCTTGAACGAAGGGCGTTTCCTCTGATGGCGGGGCTTTACGATTATTCTCTTTGTGGTTCTTTTCTTTTTCATGATTGAGGATGCCGTATATTATTTAAGAGACCTGGATATTTCTTCAAATTCCTTCATGAGGGCTTCCAACTTCTTGGCGTCATTCTGCTGTTCCGCGCTTCGTATGGCGACACTCAGCATATCTAATTTCTTGCGAACGTCAAGGAGCTCCAGCTCCAGCAGGCATGACCTGAACTCAAGTTCTGTCTGCCCCACGTCCTCTTCCACCTCAGCCTTCATAGCAAGGTATCTCAGGAGATTGAGCGTTTCCTCGGGAAACACGCTCTCTAACTTGGCAACGTCTAGAGAGCCGGCCTTCAGGATGCCGGCCACCATCTCCTGCAAGGATGCGGGAAGAAAAGCAATCCTCTCCATATCCAATTCGGAAAGAAGGCCTGGATTCCGGAACAACAGCAGAAGAAAACGCTCCTCCAAGAGCTCTTTTCTCGTCTTCTTTACAGGAACATTCACGAGAGCTTCTTCTTTGCTCTCTAAGGGTGAAACGCGGACTTTGAGCAATTCCTCCCTGATGGTCTGCTCTGAAACCTCCAATTCTTTGGCGAGCTTCTGCACCCAGTGCGACTGTTCTATGCTGTTGGGAATGCGCTTGATCATAGGCAGGAGCTCCTGGGAGATCTTGCGCTTGTGCTCCGGGAGACTCTTATCAAACTTCGCCAAGGCTGAAGCGAAGTAGAAGTCCAGAATGGAGCCCGCTCCCTCGCACAATTCTTTCCATAGAGAAGGCTGTTCTGAGGCAACGTCAGCAGGATCCTTGCCCTGGGGCATGGACACTACCTTGATAGAAAATCCTGACTCAATAGCAAGCTCAATCCCTCTCTTGGTCGCGTTGTCTCCCGCGCTGTCCATGTCAAAAGCCAGAGAAAGGTTTTCCGTATAGCGCTTTAAGAGCTTTAACTGCAACGGAGTAAGAGCGGTTCCGGAAGAGGCAACCACGTTCTCAAACCCTGCCTGAGATACCATAATCACATCCATATAGCCTTCAACGAGCACGCAGGAGTCTGCCTTGTGTAGAGCTACCCGTGCCTTGTCCAGTCCGTACAGAACCCTACTCTTGTCGTACAGAGGAGTATTGGGGGTGTTGATGTACTTTGAGAGATCTTCCTTTTCCTTTTCTCCGAATATCCTTCCTCCGAACCCAATCACTTGGGAGCTCAGGTCAAACACAGGAAACATGATCCGGGATCTGAACCTATCAACGCTTGAATTATTGCTCTGTGCAGTAAGTCCTGCCCGCGAAATCTCTCCCATGGAGTATCCTCTGGAACTCAAGAAGTCAATGAGGGCTTTCCCGTTCCCCGGGGCATACCCCAATCTCCATTTCTTCACGCTCTCCACACTCATTCCCCTCTGCGCAAGGTACTCTTTTGCTTCGTTTCCCTTTTGAGAAGAAGCCAACTGGGTCTCAAAGAACTGCGCAGCCAGCTCTGAAAGCTCCTGTAAACGGGTGCGCTCGGTGGAGACCTTTCCCATTGACCCTTCGTATCTCGTAAGCTCCACTCCTGCCTTGTGAGCTAACAGCTTTAACGCTTCTCCGAACTCCATGCCCTCTATCTCCATCACGAACTTAAACATGTCTCCCCCTTTGGAGCATCCCCCGAAGCAATGCCACGACTGCCTGGCAGGACTCACGAAAAACGAAGGAGTCTTCTCTGCATGAAAAGGGCATCGTGCCCTTAAGTTAGCCCCTGCTTTCTGGAGCTTTACGTACCCTCCTACAACGTCTGCAATATCCAGACGCGACTTGATTTCTTCAATAGGAGAAGCCATACCACACGAAACTTATAATTTTTCCAATACCCCTTGGGCGATATACCGCTTAATCAAAGACTGGTAAGGAACATGAATCTCATTTGCTTTTTCTTTGATTCGGTTAAGAAGATAATCTGGAATACGGATTGAGATTGGATGACTCGTAGGTTTAAGATTGGGAAAACTAACTCTCTCGAAATCAGAGGGTTCAAAATACTTGGAAAGGTCAAGTTTCCACCAGAACTCTCGTTCTTTATCTTCATTTTTAAATTTTGGTATTTTAAGCGCTTTTTTCATATACGTATAGTTCTTTTTTATTAATATTCCGAGCTGAAATAATTCTTATTCTTTCTCTCCTCATTGTAAATACAACATATAAAAGCTGCTCTCTCTTTGTTTTTCCTATTGAGATAAACCGATCTTCCTTCTGCGAATGAAGCCTATCTTTGAAAATTACTTTTTTATCGTCAAAGAAAATCTCTTCGATTTCTTTGTCTTCAACGTTATGTTTTTTATTCTTTCCTATGTTCCCTTGATCCCATTCAAACTCTAAAACCTCTTTGAGCGTCTTCATGTATATACTCCATTATACAAGTTATAGATTTATTGTCAAGGGCGCTGTCTCGCCAAAAACATGAGAGCAAGAGCAGCAAAGAAAAGCCCGATATCCCGGAAAATAATGTCCATCGCCCCCCAGTTGAACACCACGATGCCCAGAAGCATGCAGCTTGAGACGATGGAAACCAGGAATACCTGTATGCCAAACAGCAAAAGCAGCCCCATGAGAATCTCTGTTGCAGAGAATACCGCCAAGACGTTCTGATCGGAAAGAGAAGCGGGAGCCATATCTTTCACCCAGGAAGGAAGGAATCCTATCCAGTCCATGGGGTTCAAAAACCCGAATACTCCCGCATAGAGGAATACCAACGCCAATCCAAAACGCAGAAAGAATTCAGGTATCTTTTTTGAGTTCATTGATTATTCAACGACAATCGCTCCGTACTTGGAAGCATTCAGATGGTCATGGTAGTTCCAATTCCCCTTCTCGGTAAGCTTGAAAGACCATGAAGTTCCGGGGTCTCGAGGCATGCACGAGTCAAAGATTGCAGCTTCTTCTGGCGTGCCGCACTTGGTAATGCTGGATCCGGGATATATCGTGTGCGTGGGGTGCATGGCAGAAGCCGGCCAGAAGGCCCGGGCACTATTGTTTACGAACGCTATGGTATCCCCTATCTTGATCGTGATGGAAGAAGGAGAGAATCCTGCATCCGTATACGTGATCTCATATGTCTTGCCCTCTGGAGCGGTTTGGCCTTCAGGAACCTGGATTTCCTGCTGATTATTGTTTTGAGGCGCGGGATTGTCTGCTGGCTTGGAGTATCCTTGCTGCACAGCATAAACCCCTCCTCCTACGGCAATGAGCGCTACGGCTCCTACGATGTATTTATTCATAATGCGTATGAAGAATTAACGAATAATATCCTATTCAGTATACCTTGAGCAACATGTCCAAGCAAATGTATATGGAAAGAAAAAAGGCCAGCATGCTGACCTTCTTGTAAAAACTAGGCGGTGGCCAATCGGAAGTGATATGATCCCCCGGGGACAAGAGAATATTCACTCCGAACTTCGTGATGAAGGCCGAATTCTCGCCAGAACACCCCTTGAGCGGATGTCCATCGAAAGGATACCGAACTGAAGTTCTGATCAAGCTCCCACGTATGAATGATCACTTCCATCTTTTGCACCAGATCGCCGTGTTCTTGGATAATAAAGTCGGTTATCTCCTTGATACGATCAGGAAGACCTCTTGAGTGATTTATGAGGCGCCGATCAACAACGATGACTGGACTCAATTGGACAGGAATGCGTAGAGACCAATCGTAGAACCTCTTCTCTTCCTGATACGCTATCTGCTCTTCAGTCAGCCTATACTCATCGTGAATCATCCTTCTCCTCCTTGTTGTAGAGTACAATCTACTATCGGTATTCTATCCCCTGAACAGCGTTTGTCAATTCACAAAGATCCGAGTTTGGATCATGAAGATTCCTCTAGCTTGCAAAATCCTAACTGGCGGAGGAGGTGGGATTCGAACCCACGTGAGCTTGCGCTCGTACGCTTTCCAAGCGTATGGAATGAACCGCTATCCGACTCCTCCGTATTCTATTTGGGCAAGGACGCAATGATGCCAGCTATGGTCGGATGCTGCACTGCGAATTTATACCTCAGAACCTTGAGTATGGTCAAGAAATCAAGGATCTCTTCTCTCAAGAGTTCAGGTCCTGAGAAAATCTCCCAGATCTCTTCCTTGAGGTTCTTGAGATAATGATACAGCACTTCGTAATCCGCCTTCTCTCTGAGATATACGAGGATATTCTTGAACTCTCCCCTGTCCAGCCACGCGCCCTGGCAAATGCTACACACGTCCACCCGGATGCCTGAATCTCCATATCCCACTTCGTACAAAGGAAGCCTATCAGAAGGACACAGCTTTGCCCCGGAACTCACTCTGAACTGCCCTTCATCCTTCCAGAGATCAATATCCAGCCACCTCAGATTGCGGTCCTTTTCGTCTTTAGCC
>JAUSJU010000057.1 GCA_030647175.1 bacterium
ATCCGGGATATGCGCAATTAAGTCAGTTTCAACCATGCTGGGCACCACCATGTTGACGAGAATGTTTTGTCTGGCATATTCTACGGCCAGAGCCCTGGTGAGTCCTACCAGGCCGCTCTTTGCGATAACATATTTGCTGTGCCGCGAAGGAGGGTCATCGGTTGCCACGGTGCCAATGGTAATAATGCGGCCTCCTCCTGCTTTGATCATGCCGGGTATCACCTCTTGGGAGCAGTAAACGCTTCCCTTCACCACCACGTCCAGATCCCTTTGAATATCTTCCCATTGCGTAGAAAGAAAATCTTTTGGAATAAAATCTCTTACCGCATTGTTCACGAGCACGTCAATTGCGCCAAAAGATTCGTTGATTTTTTCAACCATGGCCCGCACCTGCTCGCGATTGGTGATGTCCGCCTGAAAACAGAGAGCTTTGCCGCCCCCTTTGCGGATGTCTTCTACGAGACTTTCTGCGTCCTCCTTTCCCCGCAGATAGTTGATAGCTACCTTGGCTCCCAGCGCGGCAAAGAGCATGGCGCATGTGGCGCCGATTCCGCTGTTGGCTCCGGTGATGAGCACCACTTTGTCCTTGAGACCCATATCATGCGCTTTCTCTTGTATGTTGGCAAAGGAAGAAAGGCGTACTCGCGAGCTCCTCACCCCGGCGGTAATGAACCCTCGTATGGCAGATCCGACGGTAAACTCTTTTTTTATGCTGTGCGTTGCCTCCGACACAAACGTTACCTCTTCTTTGAACTCATAGGGAGCATCAAGGACAACGGGCTCATGTATCGTTGCCTCGAATCCGTACAGCGTCGCAGATGTCCCCGGCATAACCATTCCCACAGAGGGAGAACACATGAGTAGGGCCAATAACTCAAGTGGAGAAAAAGCGGGGCTAAACTTTTCGTCCGGCAACCCTTCTTGCAAAAGAAGTTGCAGGCTTGCCAGGACCCCCTGAGATACGGCAAAGCGCATCGTACTCGCCATACCTTCCTGAATTTCCTGCATTGCGTATGTGCGCTCTTGAACATCGTCTTTCAGCAGACCCTCTTCTGGCGTATCGCTTGCGATGGGAGTGCGTATCTCGGAAGGAGCCACCTCTCCCCTGCCTTCAATCAACGATTCCTGGGATTTTTGATTGAGTATGCGCCATGAAAACCCGCCTTGTTCTTGCATATGCGTTTCAAGCGTCAGGGTATCGTTAAAAAAAATCGGCTTGAGGAACTTTGCCTGGAGAAAGCGCAATCTCCATGTGCCTGGAATACGGGGGAATTGAACTGCCAACAAAAAGCAAAGGGGAAGGAAGCCGTGCGCAATACGCTCGCGGTAGGCGGAGGTTGCGGCAATATCTTCGTGAAGATGCAATGGATTGGTATCTCCCGTAAGAAACGCAAAGCGCCTCACCATAGATTCGGTAATCTGAAAAGAGATGCGCTGCGCTTGATTGTGTGCTTGTGACATATGCTTAGAAGGCGAGCTTTTTCCGAATAGAACGCCACTCGTCTCTGGTTATTCCATACCACACCTGGTCGACAAATGCTCCTTTATATAGCAACCGCTCCTTGAACGTGCCCTGGTACGAAAGACCCATCTTTTTGTAATTGAACACGGAAGCGACGTTAGGGGCGTAGGCGCCCGTGGAGATTGAGTGAATACGAAGTTTCAGAAACACAAAGTCAAACACAAAGGCAATGGCCTCCTGCACGGCTCCCGTGCCCCAGTATTTCTTGTTTCCGATGAGATATCCATAGTTCGCGTATTTGTGCACCGGATGAATGTCGTACAGCGTAATGATGCCGATGTGCTTTTTTGTTTTCTTGTCAAATATTCCCCAAAGAAACTTGGTCTTCTGGTCAAATCCTTTCACATACGCTCTCTGCGTCGCCAGGGTGTGTTTCTTGAAACGCGCCTCCAAAAACTGATTCACCGCAGGGTCATTCAGCCAAGAAACATACTCCTGGGTAACATCCCCAAAAGAAAGGGGCTTGAGGAATATGCGTCTTCCGCGTAGCAGTACATCACCGCGCTTTGTCATGGAGGGCAAGTTTAGCCATTATAGCATCTCTGATCGCACGAAAAGAAACGAGCTCTGGAATCTCAATATCCTGAAATCGCACGGAAAACTCCTCCTGCAGAGCCATAATCAATCGAAGGTGCTGAAGCGAATCCCACCGGGCAATGGTGTGGACGGAAGCGTCGTCTCCGATGATGCCCTCGTCCACCTCCAAAGAATCCGCCATGATGCTTCTGATACGTTTTTCTAAGGTCATGAATGTGTTTGAACTTTCATTTCAATGCTGCTGAACCATGGAGGAATGGCGGGGAGAGTGCCTGCAAGATTCAGTACGTATGCGTTTTCTGCTTCTTTTGCAAACCCTACGTGCGAATAGAGGTCTTTTACTACGGCATTTTTTGCAGTAGGAATATATTCTCCAGTTATCAGCATTACTCCTCGTTCTTGCAGATACAACGCTACCTTGGAAACTACCGCCTGTTCAATCGTACGGCCAATGACCCGACAACTCTGAAGGAATATATCAACGCTCGCCTTCTTGTCTTGAATCTCCACAATGAGCAGGCCGACAATTCCGTTATCCCCGAATTTGTCCTGCACGGACCAGGAAAAAACCTGCCATTTGGAATCTTCCATGAATCGCGTAATGTCTGTTTCAGAATATCGTCTTGTCGTAAGATTGAACTGATTTGTCTTCTGGGTCATCTGGGCCAGGCGCGGGATCTGCGTCTTCTCATTCACAAAAATCGTAAGATGCATGTCCAAACCCTTCCAGAAATCTTCCAATGAAGCTGCTTCCTGCTTCAAGGAAGCCCGTTTGCCCTGGTCTTGATATATCCGCACCTTCTTCAGATCTTCTTGAGAATAGATGTTCTTCTCAAATACGTGTAGTTCCTGGAGGAACGCTGCGTATTCGCCAGCTCCCTCCGGAAGTTCCGGGGTGTACACTTCGGGAGCCTGTTCTCGCATCAATTCCCGCTCAACAGGGCTGTCGTCAAGGAATACCAGCGCTTCTAAACCAATATCAAGCTCCTGTGCTATTTCTTGGATTGATTGAGGTTTCGTATCCCAACCAATCTTTGTGATAACAAAATCCTCCAAGACAAGAGGCATATCGTCTTTCCTTTTACTAAATACTTCTTTGACGTCTTCAGGATTATTCTTTGACGCAATGGCAAGGACAATGCCTTTTGAAGAAAGCTGCTTCAACTGAAGCTGGAAGTCGTAATATGCGCGCCCTGAACCCGTTGGCCCAACGATGACGCGATCCGCTCCCTCCACTCCCACAACTCCCCCCCACAGCGTGTTATCAAGATCAAGCACGATGCATTTCTTGGTTTTTCCGTATGCGGCAAATATGATACGCGAGAGTTCTTTGCCAATCTCTACCAACCCTTCCGAAGAAAAGGGCAAAGAAGAGTGGTAGTACAGGTTCCAGTCGTAAAAATGCTTCTTGCCGACCCTTGAGGCGATATCTTGAGCGTCAAGCACGTATACTTCTTTATACCGCGAGGCCATAGTGGCAATACTTCTGTTGAGATGGGCCAACGCTTCTTTCTGGGAATGCTCCCTTTGTCCGTCAAGGATGCCGTAGTACCATCTGCCCGGATGATCAAACGTTGTAAGAATGATACGGGGCTGTGATGTTCTGCGGGCTGCTGCGATAAGCTGTTCCATGCGACCTACGACTTCTTTCGTCTTCTTTTCCAGTTCCAGGGGAGTTATGTTATGAAAATCACGGATGAGTTCGGGAAAAAACTCTTGAAGGGTGGCAAAGAGAAAAACGACATCATATGTGCCTTTGCCATATTCTCCTGCCGGATTGAGAAGTTCCTGCTCAAATATGTTATAGCCGAAAAATTTGATGGCTGGCGCAAATCCTTCCGAAACAAGCTCAACACGTACCACTGGCTCAATGGGTTCAAGCGTACACGAATGAAATACGGCAAGCGAAAGGGGCGCTCCTTGAGGCGTCTTATCAATCTGCCTTGCCAATTCCAGATACTCCTTGTACGTATTTTTTATCGTTTGGTGCATATGACGAATGCCAAAGCATAATCTTTTACGTGGGCCATGCTTATCTGACAGGAAGCATTGCTCGCTTGTTTGAATGGTAAAAACGCAATGGAGGGCTTTCCTGACGCAGACGCTGTAATCTCAATATTCAGATAGGATACCGGTTTGCCGAGTGCCTTGAACGCTGCTTCTTTAGCTGCGAAACGCGCGGCAAAATGTTGAAGCGGAAATGCCTTGCTTTTGCAGAGGCGGATTTCTTTTGCGCTAAACACGCGCTTCATAAATTCCTGCTTCTTCATTGCCTTGGCAAAATCAGGTAGAAATACGATATCAACTCCGACTCCTAATACAGACATACGTGTGCTGTTATATTCGGTATCGCGAAATGACCTCTCGCACCGTTTTGATAACCGTGTGTATTTCTCCCGATGTCATCTTGGGAAACAATGGCAGTGTCATTGCGCGTTCGTAATACCGTTCGGCTACCGGAAAGTCGCCTTTCTTATATCCGAATGTCTTTGTATAAAACGGATGGAGATGGACGGGAATATAATGCACCTGCACGCCAAGGCCTTTTTTGCGCAACGCTTCAAATATCTCCCTTCTTCCTACTTTCAATAATTCCAAGCGCAATCTGATTGGATATATATGATACGCCGACTTAGCATACGATTTCTCGACAGGAAGAGTAATCTCTGGAACATTGCGAAATGCAAGATTATACTGTCGCACGATCTCCCTTCTCCTTTTTACGAACCTATCCAGCTTTTTGAACTGACTGAGGCCTAAGGCGCATTGAAGATCGCAAATCCGATAATTATTTCCCGGTTTCTCTATCTCGTAGTACCATGCTCCCTTCTCTGATTTTTTAGTAATGCCATGGTTCCGAAATGCCTTGAGGCGTTCATACAAATCTTTTCTGTTGGTGACAATCATTCCTCCTTCTCCCGTAGTGATTGCTTTGACTGGATGAAAACTAAACATAGTCATATCAGAAAAAGAGCCTACTTTCTTTCCTTTGTATTCTGAGCCCAAGGCATGGGCGGCGTCTTCAATAACCAAAAGGCCGCGCTCTTTCGCAATTTTTCTTATCTTATCCAACTCAACCGGATGACCGGCAAAATCAACCGGAGCCAATGCCTTGGTCCTCTTGGTAATCTTTTTTTTGATCTCTTCGGGGCTAATATTCAGCGTGTCCTCCTGAATGTCGGCGAATACGGGCTTTCCCCCGCAGTACACAATGGCGTTCGCAGTCGCGGCAAACGTCATGGGGGTGGTGATGACCTCGTCTCCCGACCCAATACCGGCTGCAGCGTATGCCGCGTGCAGAGCCGTAGTTCCAGAAGAGAACGCTACCGCGTATTTTACTCCGCAATATCTGGCTATCGCCTGCTCAAATTGCTCAACTGCAGGCCCCTGGGTGATCCAGTCGCCCTTCAGCACACGCACAACGGAAGCGATATCGCTTCCGTCTATCCACTGATGACCGTAAGGAATAGTTTTCTTCATACTTCATGCTCTATTCCAGCAAGCATCTTTACCATTTCTTCCTTCGTAATGGTGCGCTCGTTCCTATCGCTCCGATATGAA
>JAUSJU010000022.1 GCA_030647175.1 bacterium
AAAAAGATTGTGGAGAGTTTTGAATTTAGTAGTTAGGTATTCTCTTGATCCTGCCCTTGATACTGAATAAGACATATGTCTCGTTTCCCTTTCGCATTTTTAGGTTTTATTTTCCTGCTTATTCCTATGTTTGCGGGAGCGCAGGAAGGTACACACGAGGCATTGATTAAAGAAAAGGGATTGTATACAAAGCTTTGGAGCTTGCAGTCCGGCGAATTTCTTAAAGATTGACGTATAAGTCTAAAATTCATCACAAAAAGAGCTATAAAACCTCTTTCAATCCCTGGTTCCAGACCGAGGTACACAGCCGTCATATGCTAAGTCAACTGACCGAAACCCGTCCGACTTCCATCGGGCGCGGTTTTTTGGTAGAATGAAGATATGAATCTTAAAAAAAAACAACTATGCGTTTATAGACAGCCAGAACTTGAATCTCGGTATCCAAAAACTCAGATGGAGGTTAGATTACCGGAAATTTAGGGTCTATCTTGCCGAAAAATACGGCGTTAAAAAAGCATATATATTTATCGGCTTTGTGGCATTAAATCAATCACTCTACGATCGTTTTCAGGAGGTCGGTTTTATTTTGAGATTCAAGCCAACGATACCGGACGCCGATGGCAAAATTAAAGGGAACATTGACGCGGATCTTGTTCTGCGGGCGGCACTTGAATTGAACGAGTACAACAAAGCAATTATTGTCTCCAGCGATGGCGATTTTTACTCACTCGTGCAGCACCTATATGAGAACAACAAGCTAGAAGTCGTATTAAGTCCAGACAAAGAAAACTGTTCGAGTCTGCTCAATCAGACGGCAAAAGAAAAGATACAATTTATGAATAACCTGCGGGATAAATTGGAGTATAAAAAGAAAAGCACCGCTTAAGGACGAAACCTTACGTAGTGCCTTTCCCTAGAAATACAATTCTATAATAACAAGGACATAGAGGTAAGTCAAGGGACGGGGATTAGCTCAAAACCTCTCTTAAGCCCTTGTTCTAGACCGAGGTACATAGCCATCATATGCTAAGTCAAGTGACCGAGGCATACAGCCATTGACGTCTATACGAGTTTTTCATATCATAAAACCATGACCACTACCCTTTCCGACAAAAAGCTCAAGGGGCTTATCAAAGAGAGCGTACGCGAGGCGTTGAAGGCCGAGCTTATGCAGCTGCGGGCTTTGGCTTTGCCCGAGATCTCTGACAAGGAACAGAAGGATATTGAGAAGCGGTACGGCACGCCTTCTCGCCAAAGAGGGAAGAGCTACCCTCTTGCCGTATGATCTGGAGGATAGACACCTCGAAGAATGCCGAGTTTAACTTTGAGAACTCGGTTGTTTTTATTGAAGAGATTGACTGGCGAGGCAACGCCTACAAATAATAAATGACACGATTCGCAAAATACGCAGCTATCGTCGCAGGAGTTCTTTTCATATTGGCAATCTCTGTTATTTATATAGGGGCGCATTATCCGGCATCCAAGCCGCTCACAGAAGCAGAGAAAGAACTGGCGCGTTCAGTATACGGGGATAGCATACGCCTTGATGCTGTGAGGATAGCGTCTGACAGCATCTATTCCATTGACGTATCAAAAACAATCGGGAACACCGTCCATATTCGCGCTGCGGCTCGTACGGATCTCAGCAACAAGGCGTTGTTGATTCACGAGCTCGGCCACGTATGGCAGTACCAAAGTCATGGATGGGGATACATACCGGAAAGCCTCGCCGTTCAATTCCTTGCATTCGTACATACCGGCTCAACATCTGCTGCGTACGACTGGGAAGCGGATTTCCTTAAGGGGACTCTTTGGGAAGATCTCAATCCAGAGCAGCAAGCCGAATCAGTTGCCGAATATTTTTACTACAGAGAATTCAACAACGGGGCACGTACTGACCTAAAGAAACAACTGGAGTGTTTCATTCCGTTTCTCCGCGATGACTCGTGCGAGTGAACTAAATTGACTTTTGGGTTGATTTTTGGTATCATGAAGTATGATGAAAAGAAGGAAACAAGAGGAGGACCTCAGCATCATACGGATATCCCTCGGGGCGTTTCTGGACTCATACAATAAAAACATTCCCGCAGCTTTTCCGCGCGCTTCAATCTCCATACTCAAGAAGTTTCAGAGCGTATATCCTGCGCTTTTTAAGCATGGAGACATGTGGTCATTAGCTGTGCATAGGAAGAAGGTGATTGACTGGCTCTCTTCGTATCGCGCCTGATGCTGATCGACGACGTAACAATTACTATAGAAGCTGGGAACGGCGGCAAAGGCGCCGTCGCTTTTAATAAGAATAAGATGACGCTTGGGCCGGTTGGCGGAAGCGGTGGCAAGGGCGGTAGCGTCTATGTTGAGGGCACGCACGACCTGAATGCCCTGGGCCAGTTTCGGTATAAAAAGGATATGAAGGCCGCAAACGGCGGAGACGGAAAGGGCCAATCTAACGACGGCGCCGACGGAGAAGATCTGGTCATCAAGGTTCCCGTGGGAACGATGATACGGACAGGAAGCAAAACTCAGGAAGTGTTGAAGATAGGAGAGAGGATTCTTATTGCAAAAGGAGGCATTGGCGGAAAGGGAAATTTTCTTTTCCGGTCCGCGACGAACACGAGCCCGAAGTGGTCTCAAAAAGGATTGCCAGGTGAGCGCCTTACAGCACGGCTTGAACTCAAGTTCATTGCTGACGTAGGCCTCATTGGTTTGCCCAATGCGGGCAAATCAAGCTTGCTCAACGAGCTCACGAAAGCGCAAAGCAGGGTTGCGAACTATCCCTTTACGACCCTGGAACCGCACCTTGGACCATATTATAAGCTCATTCTCGCCGACATCCCCGGCCTTATCGAAGGAGCATCTCTCGGCAAGGGATTGGGTACGAAGTTCCTTCGGCATGTTGAGCGTACGAAGGTTCTTTTTCATCTCATCTCTGCGGAATCAGAAGTCCCCGTGAAGGACTACTCCGCGGTCAGAAAAGAACTTGAGCAGTACAGCACGGGACTTTTGGAGAAAACCGAATACGTGTTCTTGAGCAAGAGCGATACGGTGCCAGCGGAAGAGCTAAAAAAGAGAATCGCTGCCCTGCAAAAGATTGCAAAAAACGTCCTCCCCATTTCTATCCATGACTATGACAGTATAGAGCTGGTAAAGAAGATATTGAACGAGATGATGATCAACAAATAAAAAGACTTGTGCTACAATAGCTATATGTTTGAACTCAAAGGTAAAGTAGCTCTCGTTACCGGAGCCAGGCGCGGCATGGGAAGAACTCATGCTCTTGCTTTGGCTTCGCAGGGAGCGAAAGTTGTTATCACCGATATCAATGTGGAAGAATGCGCGCAGGTGGCAGAAGAGATAGCGTCGAAAGGAGAGGAGGCCGCGTACTTCAAGATGGATGTTTCTGATAAGGCGGAAGTGAACCGGGTATTCGACGAAACAAAACAGCGATTCGGCCGCCTGGATATTCTGGTGAACAATGCCGGCATCTATATTTCAAAACCCGCCCTGGAAATCACCGAGGAAGAGTGGGACAAGGTCATTGACATCAATCTCAAGGGACAGTTCCTTTGCGCCCAGCGAGCAGCCAAGGAAATGGCAAAGAACTCGTGGGGCCGCATCATCAACATATCCTCCGTCGCTTCCGGCCAGGTTGGAGTGGGAATTGCAGGAGCTGCCCACTATGCGGCTTCAAAGGGCGGGATTATCGGCCTGACCGAGACGCTTGCGATTGAATGGGCTCCCTTGGGAATCAATGTGAACGCCATCGGTCCCGGAGCCATCGACACTCCTATGGCCAAGATGCCCAAAGAAGCCAGAGAAGTCATGCTTCAGAGTTTGCCGCTCAAGAGAATAGGCAGGCCCGAAGAGGTGTCCGCCCTGGTGGTCTTCCTGGCTTCAGAAGAGGCGAGCTACGTCACAGGCTCCACGTTTTATGTGGACGGCGGCTGGCTTGCAAATTGAAGAAGGAGGGTATGGACAGAAATATGTGGTCGCAGTATGCTACTTGTATTGTTGCGTAAATAATATAACTAATCCTTTAATCCTTTCTCAACTATGGGAACGATAAAGACATGTGAGTTCGTTTCTCCGAAGCATCCCGACAAGGTCTGCGACATGATCGCAGATTCCTTGCTCGACGCCTTCATTGCAAAAGACCCGCAAAGCAGGGTCGCGTTGGAAATTATGGGGGGGCATGGACGGGTGACCGTATCCGGGGAGGTGACGAGTACGGCACAAGTGGATATCGCTCCCATCGTTCACAATCTCGTAGGTAAGGAATACGAGATTGCCACGACCCTTTCCCAGCAGAGTCCGTTCATCAAACAGGGGGTGGATACCGGAGGAGCCGGAGACCAGGGCATCATGGTGGGATACGCCACCAGGGAGACGGAAAGCCGCATGCCTTTAGAATACGAGCTTGCGAGAAGGCTCTGCCAAGCCCTGTACCAGAAATACCCCACGGACGGAAAGGTGCAGGTTACCCTGGACGGAAATAGGGTTCTTGCCGTGGTGGCAAGTTTTCAGAACGCAAAAACAGCAGAGGCTCTCGGCATATTACAAGGATTGGTAAAGGCGGACGAATATCTGGTGAATCCCGCAGGGGATTGGGAGATGGGAGGATTTGATGCTGACTCAGGGCTTTCAGGAAGAAAGATCGTTGTTGATGCATATGGTCCCGAGATACCCGTAGGAGGAGGATCCTTCTCCGGCAAAGACCCCTCAAAGGTAGACCGGAGCGGCGCCTACATGGCCAGGAAAATCGCAGTCGGATTGCTGGAAAGCATGAAGGCGGACACCGTGCTCGTGAAGATTGCCTACGCCATCGGGAAAGCAGACCCTCTTATGGCAAAGGCCCTGATAAACGGTACAGAAGAGATACAGATTCCCAAAGAGTATGACCTTACTCACAAAGGAATCATGGACAAGCTCGGCTTGCGGCAACCCATCTACGCCAAGACCGCTGCCTGGGGACACTTTGGCAGGGGATTCAGCTGGGATCTTCTCTAATCGATAAGCGGGACGAAAGCAAAACCCTCGAACTTTTGGATC
>JAUSJU010000044.1 GCA_030647175.1 bacterium
AGACGAACTCATTGGGGACAGGGAGCTTGTAGAAGAGGGAGAAGGACTGGGACTCCAGAAATATGGCAGGAAGGGTCATGATCATCCCCAGTAAGAACACAATCAAAATCATCCTGTTTGGTTCTGGATGCGAGTCTTTACGCAAAAAGTATACCAGCCACAAGATCGCAGGCCCCACCCCCAGCACAAAGAGCGCGATGTAGCTCATGCCGGCCAATCCTCAATCATGATGCTCACCTTCTTTTTCAAGGGGAGCTGCTGATAGATTTCCTCTGTGACAAAGGGGATGAACGGGTGAAGAAGTTTGAGAATGGTACAGAGCGTATATTCCAAAGCAATTCTGGTATCTTCAGAGTTTTTCCCTTTAGAAAACTCTATATATGTATCAGCTAGGTCGTGCCACATAAAATCATAGAGTGCGTGGGCGGCCCTGCCGAATTCATAGTTTTCAATGTTCTTTGTTGTGGATTTAACGATTGAGTCAAGTTTATTCAATAAATCTTTTGTTTCTTCATTCTCAATCTTGAAATCCTCCGGAATTCTATCTGATATTTCGTCGCTCGTGTTCATTAAAATATACCGGGAAATATTCCAAAGTTTGTTTACAAATTTTTTCCCCATAAGAATTGCATCTTCCCCAAAACGCATATCTTGTAACTCTGTTACCTGATAAGCAAGGCCGAAACGGAGAGCATCAGCTCCGTATTTTTTAATCATAATCAGGGGATCGATACCTGTGCCTAGGGACTTGGACATTCTTTTGCCATCTTTGGTCAAAACGGTGGCATGGATATATATTTTCTCGAAGGGAGATTTACCGGTAAAGAATTTACCCGAAAAAATCATCCTGGCATGCCATAAAAATAGAATGCCTCGATCTGAGGTAATGAAATTGGTCGGGTAATAGTCTTTAAAATCTTTTGTTTCTTCTGGCCATCCCATAACTGCAAAAGGCCAGAGAGCGGAGGAAAACCAGGTATCCAAGACGTCGTCTACGCCTTCAATCGGGATTTTATGGCCCCACCAGAGTTGGCGCGAGATATTCCAATCTCTCAAGTTATGGAGCCAATTTCTGAGGCCGTTTTCCCAGCGGTCGGCGTTTAACTGCACCTCTTTTTTATCGAGTGCCTCTAGGGCAAGTTGGGCTAGGTCCTTCATTTTTAAGAACCATTGCGTAGACGGGAGCGGTTCAATGACCGAATCGCATCGGTCACATTTGCCGATATTATGTTCATAGTCTTCAATTTTTTCTATCAAACCTAACTCTTGAAGGTCTTTCACTATCTGTTCTCTCGCTTGAGTTGTTCTGAGGCCTTGATATCTTATGCCAGCATTTTCATTCATTTTCCCATGCTCATCTATGATTTTTATCAAAGGAAGTTGGTGTTTCTGGGAAATCTCAAAATCAACCAAATCATGGGCAGGAGTTACTTTGATAATGCCAGTGCCGAATTCTTGATCTACCGCTTCATCTGCTACAACTTTTATGGTAATAGTTTTCTTTTTGACTGGCTGATCTGAAGAGATAGAATTATCAACCGATTCTATTTCTAAGTCTTTGCCTATATAGTTTTGATATCTGGCGTCATCTGGATTAACTGCTAGGGCAGTATCGCCCAGCTTTGTTTCTGGACGGACAGTAGCCAGGGTAAAAGGCCCGTATGTAATGTAATAGAGTTTAGTTTTTTCTGGTTCATATTTTACTTCGAGATCCGAAATGGAGGTAGCGCAGCGGATACACCAATTGATTACCCTCTCGCCTTGATAGATCCAACCATTCTCTCGATATTTCGTGAACGCAAGTTCAACCGCTTTTTGGTACCCAGGATCCATGGTGAATGCCAGACGGCTCCAATCAAGCGAAAGCCCAAGTTTTTTAAATTGATTTAAAATTATACCCCCATATTTCTCTTTCCACTGCAACATCCTTTCAAGAAACTTTTCCCGGCCCAAATCGTGACGCGAGAGCCCTTCTTTCGATAGCTGTTTCTCAACCTTGTTTTGCGCAGCGATGCCAGCATGATCAGTACCTGGTAGATAGAGAGTTTTATAGCCTTGCATCCTTTTCATTCGGATGATGATATCCTCTAGGGTATTCTCCAGGGCATGGCCGATATGGAGTTCACCGGTAATATTAGGGGGAGCGATTGCCGCAACGAATTTCTTTGTTCTATCACCCGGAAGGTTATCGGGATTAAAAAATCCGCTCCTTTCCCAGAGCTTGTAGAGTCGGTCCTCTACTTCCTGAGGATCGTAGTTTTTTGGAATTTCACGTTTCATTTGCCTTGTTTGAGCGTACCTGAACAATTGATTTTTTGCAATTTCGGATGTATAAGAGGGAGAGTCACAATTGGCCCTATCGTCTAACGGTCAGGACAGCGGCTTTTCAAGCCGTCAATCGGGGTTCGATTCCCCGTAGGGCCGCCTGGTATGGATGATTACTACTTGAAAGTGGGGAAGGCATCGGATTTAACGATTCCCGGAGAGCGCAGGCTATACCGCTTTTTTGAGATGCTTCCAGGGCTTCTTTCCTGGGGCACATTGGCAGGATCCATCCTTGCTTCATGGCTTTTCCCCGTACAGACTGCATTCTTCATCATTTTCTTTACGGCGTACTGGCTGTTTCGTTCCACGTACCTTTCTATCCATCTCGTAGGAGCCCACAGGAAAATGCGAGGTCGCGAGAAAGAAAACTGGATACGGAAACTGGAAAGCATTCCCCGATGGAAAGATATCTATCACCTTGTCATCGTTCCTTGCTATAAGGAGCCGTATGAGGTTATGCAACAGAGCATTGCGTCGTTGGCAGACGCCGTGTATCCCAAAGACCATATGATCGTAGTGCTTGCCATTGAGGACCGCGCAGGGAGCGAAGAAAAGGAAAAGGCAGAAGCTCTCTCGCAGAAGTTCCAGAATACATTCTTCCGTTTTCTCGTGACCTGCCATCCAGCGCACATACCTGGGGAGATTGCGGGAAAAGGATCAAACGAAGCCTGGGCGAGCAGACAGGCAAAAGAGCAGATTATAGATCCCCTCAACATCCCGTATTCTTCCGTCATCGTGTCTTCATTCGACGCAGATACCGTAGTGTACCCTCAGTACTTTGGATGCCTGACCTACAGCTACCTTACGATAGAGAATCCTCTCAGGACATCGTTCCAGCCCATCCCCTTGTTCTTCAATAACATCATGGAAGCTTCGATCCTGTCCCGTCTCTTTTCATTTTCTGCGACTTTTTGGCAGATGATAAACCAGGAGCGCCCGGAAAAGCTCATGACATTCTCTTCTCATTCCATGAGCTTTCAGGCATTGGTGGACGTGGGATTCCGGCAGACCAACGTGGTGTCTGACGACTCCCGCATCTTCTGGCAGTGCTTTTTCCGGTACAACGGGGATTACAAAGTGGAACCTTTATACTATCCGATTTCCATGGATGCCAACGCAGCCCCCACGCTTCTGCAGACATTCAAGCAAATGTACAAGCAGCAGAGGAGATGGGCGTACGGAGTAGGAGAGATCCCGTACTTCCTCTTCGGCTTTATAAAAAACAAAGCAGTCCCTCTCTCAAAGAAGTTCAGCCTTGGGTTTGAATTAATAGAAGGGCATTGGGCGTGGGCAACGGCTCCTTTACTCGTATTCGTGTTAGGGTGGCTGCCTCTCTTGCTGGGCGGAGCAGAGTTTTCCCAAAGCCTGCTTTCCTACAACCTTCCCAGGTTTACATCTCTCATGCTGACCATAGGCATGGTAGGGCTCATCACCTCAGCCTTCATCAGCATCCAGCTTCTTGCCCCCAAGCAAAAAGAGAAGGGGATTTTGAAGCTCCTTTTGATGTTTTTCCAATGGATTCTGCTTCCGTTCACGACCATATGCTTTAGCGCATTCCCTGCCCTTGATGCCCAGGCACGGTGGATCTTCGGGAAGTACATGGGGTTCTGGCCTACTCCCAAGTTCAGAAAGCCGGAAAAAGGGAAAGCAGCCCCTATTCAAGGTGAAGTTTCTCTCTGAGCTCTTCCAGCCTTTGTCTCAAGAGAGGATACGTTGATAACGCGATATCTTCCTCCAAGATCTTTTTCGCAGCCTCCCGCGCTTCTTCTACGAGCTTTGCGTCGGTGAGGTGATGCATAGCAAAATCAGGTAAGCCCCATTGCTTCACTCCCTTGAAATCTCCGGGGCCTCGCAGTCTCAAATCTTCTTCAGCTAATTCAAATCCGCTTTCTGAAGCAGCAAGGGACTTGAGCCTTGCCCTGGCTTTAGACCCCGAAGATTCGGTGAAAAGAAAGCAGTAGGACTGGTGTTCTCCTCTTCCCACTCTGCCGCGAAACTGATGGAGCTGGGACAGCCCGAAACGATCCGCTCCTTCAATGAGCATGAGAGAAGCATTG
>JAUSJU010000014.1 GCA_030647175.1 bacterium
CCAGAAATACGTCCCAGGGGACATGGTGTCTCTCAGGTTCCTCAGAGGATCTCAAGAACAGACGGTATCCGTTACACTCGGGGAACGCACCCAGTAGTTGACAGGAACGGTTTTCTGAGGTATGTTGCAGCCAGCACGTTAGCATTTTTAGGTAGGAGGGACGATGGCTGATCTGAATATGGACTTGTTTTCTCCAGAGGCCCGATGGGCTTTTGAGGATGGGGGTCAAGCGGCTGCGAAGAGATATCAGCACAATTATGTGGGGACGGAACATGTCCTGTTGGCGGTTTTGGCGAATAATCCAGGAAGGGCAGCGCGCCTTTTCGAGAGGCTCAAAGTCGATCCTTCCAAAGTCGCCTCAGCTATAGAATTCCTAATTGGGAGGGGCGATAAAGAGCCTGCATGGGAGAAGAGTATTGAATTGACTCCTCGGGTAAAGAAGGTCGCTGAACTTGCCGTTGACGAGGCTCGCAGGATGAATTATCGTCAGGTGGACGTTGAACATGTTATCCTTGGGTTCTTGCGCGACAAAGACGGAATTGCGGCCAATGTCCTGGTAAGTCTCGGAGTGAATCTCGAGATGCTGCGCCTTTTCCTGAAGAATCCCTACATCCTTCTTCCCATGGAGGAGATTGAGGAACTTTCGAAGGAAGCTGCGCGAGAGCTCTCGGGAAAACATACTCTTTTACAGCTTGCTGAAACCGCTCTTGCTAATACAGAAGACAGAGTAAAAGAGGCGAGAGAGCATATTCGGCAAGTCTATGTTGAAATGATGCCGGCTGAGAAAAAGAGAGATTTTCTACAGAGAGTGAAGGACCTGGAGTCTCAGACCGTATCCTAATGTTTATATCCCCATCGGAATTACTGGTGGGGATTTTTCTTGATTTGATTTCTTGTTTTTGATATAATCACCGTATATGAATGGAGGAAATTTCACCCACAAGGCCCAAGAGGCCATCATGGTTTCCCAGAACCTGGCCCAAGAAAAGGGCCAGCAGCAGGTGGACGCCCTTCACTTGCTCGCTGCGCTTCTTTCCCAGGAAGGATCGGTTGTGCTGACCGTGCTCCAAAAGTTAGGAGCTGATTTGGAAGGATTGAAAAAGAAAACAGGAGTGGCATTGGAAAAGCTTCCTAAGGGGACGACAGGGTATCCGTTCGGCCAGTTCTACCTGACTCAGGATCTGGCAAAGGTGCTGGATCGGGCAAAGGGCGAGGCTACCAAAATGGGAGACGAATACATTTCGGTAGAGCATATGTTCTTGGCGCTGATTGATACGGAATCCAAGGCGAAAGAGATTTTAGAAAAGACGAACTTCATCCAATCAGCTTCGGGAGCTGCCGCCACGCTTGAGTTCGGAAAGCTTGACTATGAAACGGTATTGAAAGTTTTGGCCCAGGTGCGCGGAGGAGCGAAGATTACCGATCCCGCTCCTGAGTCCAAGTACCAGGTTATTGAGCGATACGCCAAGAACGTGACGCGCTTGGCAGAACAGGGGAAGCTGGACCCTGTCATCGGAAGAGAGCAGGAGATCAGGAGGCTGATGCAGATTTTGTCTCGCAGAACCAAGAACAATCCCGTGCTCATTGGAGAGGCGGGAGTGGGAAAGACAGCTGTCGTGGAAGGGTTAGCGCAGAAGATCGTAAAAGGAGAAGTGCCAGAATCCTTGCAGGGCAAGGAGATTATCTCATTGGACCTGGGGTCGCTAATAGCTGGAACCAAGTACCGGGGAGAGTTTGAAGACCGCATCAAGGCTCTCTTGAAAGAACTTGATAGATCGGGAGGTAAGTACCTCTTGTTCATTGATGAGCTTCATACCTTGGTGGGAGCGGGAGCAGCCGAAGGAGCGATTGATGCTTCCAATCTGTTAAAACCGGCGTTAGCAAGAGGAGAACTGAAAGCCATCGGAGCCACCACGCTCAAAGAGTACCAGCGATACATTGAAAAGGATTCTGCCCTGGAAAGGAGATTCCAGCCTTTGTACGTGGCAGAGCCTACCATAGAAGATACCATCATGATCTTGCGGGGCATCAAAGAAAAGTACGAGTTGCACCACGGAGTGAAGATCAGGGATGCGGCTTTGGTGGGAGCAGCAGAACTTGCTGCAAGGTATATCCCTGACCGTTTCTTGCCAGACAAGGCAATCGACTTAATGGATGAGGCGATGAGCTCTCTGAGGCTTGATATGGAGTCAGAGCCTCCCGAGCTGGAGAAACTGAAGAGGGAAATTCAGAAGTTTGAGATTGAGCTGGAAGCCTTCAAGTCAGAAAAAGGGGAAGAAAAACGGGTAAAAGGCATCATCCGTTCTTTAGCTGACCTCAAAGAAAAGGCAAAAGATATTGAGGCAAAGTGGCAGGCTGAAAAAGAAGTCATCCACAGCATCAAAGAGTTGAAAGCGCAATTGGAAACCACGAGGTTCCAGGTGGAGCGCGAACAGGCAGCAGCAAATCTTCAGAAGGTAGCTGAATTGAAGTATGGAAAGATTCCTGAATTACTCAAGCAGTTGCGCGAGGAAGAGAAGAGGCTTTCCAAGTTCCAGAAGAACCATCCTCTGCTCAAAGAGGAGGTGACGGAAGAGGACGTAGCTCACGTGGTAGCCAGGTGGACTGGAATTCCCGCAACGCGCCTCATGGAAGAAGAAGCGAGGAAGCTGGAGAAAATGGAAGACCAGCTGAGGCACAGGGTTGTCGGGCAGGAAGAAGCTATCGTCGCAATCTCCAACGCCATACGGCGCAGCAGGGCCGGGATAGCAGAAGAGAAGAGGCCGATGGGGTCATTCATGTTTTTGGGCCCTACGGGAGTCGGAAAAACGGAAACCGCAAAAGCCTTGGCTGAGTTCCTCTTCAACGACGAGAACGCGTTAGTTCGTCTGGATATGTCAGAGTACATGGAGCGCCACACGGGCTCTAAAATGATAGGTTCCCCTCCGGGATACGTGGGATATGAAGAGGGGGGACAGCTTACCGAGAAGATCAGAAGAAGGCCGTACAGCGTGGTGCTGTTAGATGAAATAGAGAAGGCGCATCCTGATGTGTTCAACATGCTCTTGCAGATATTAGAAGACGGCAGGCTCACGGATGCGAAAGGGCGCGTCGTCTCGTTCAAGAACACCATCATCATCATGACGTCCAACGTCGGCAGTTCCCATATTGCAGCCTTGGCCCCCATGGGATTCTTGGCAAAACAGACGGATCAGACCAGGGAAGACGTGAAATCCAGGGTGCTCTCTGCCCTGAAAGAAGAGTTCCGTCCTGAGTTCTTGAACCGCATTGACGAGATCATCATCTTCAACTACTTGGAAAAAGAGAACATCAAGAAGATCGTGGAATTGGAGGTTTCCAAAGTAGCCGGTCGTCTGAAGCAGCAGAACATCGTCATTGAGATGACAGACAAAGCAAAAGAACTGCTGGCTCTCAAAGGATATGATTCCAACTTGGGCGCCCGTCCTCTAAAGCGTGTCATCCAGAAGGAGGTATTGGATCCCTTGTCGTTTAAGATCGTGTCAGGGGAGTTCCAGCGGGGCATGCACATTGGCATTGACGCAAAAGACGGGAACATCGTGTTCCAGGGAATAGGGGATCTTATTGCTTCTCCGAGACGAAAGCTTGCGAAAGCAGGAAAATGAGCAAGCAGCTTCTCTTGCACTCTTTCTTCTATTTTTGGTAGTATTGATACATGACAACCATCACTATTCCCAAAGAGGTTACCGGAGGCAGAGAATTAGTTCTTGTTCCCCGAAAGGACTATGAGCGGGTTTTACGTGTTCTTGGGCAGATTAGACCACAAGCAAAAATAGACCGTTTTCTCAAACAAGCTCTTCGCGAAGTGAAGCAAGGAAAGACGGTCGGTCCCTTCCGGTCAGTAGAAGTGCTAAAGAAATCTCTCGAAGGGTGACTATTCATTACGCGTCTATATTTAAGGCACGGCTGAGTCGCTTTCCCTCAGTAATTCGTAGAAAGTTCTATCAGAAGGCAAGATATCTTTTGAGAAATCTTCATCATTCTTCGCTCCATGCGAAGAAGTATGATGAGAAAAATGATATCTGGCAGGCACGGGTAGATAAAGATATCCGTTTCTATTTTCGTATTCAGGGCAGCATATATTTCTTACTTAATATCAAGAAACACCCAAAGTAAAATGGTTGCCGTTTTAATATTTCTTTTAGGATTAGTAGTGGGGAGTTTTCTCAACGCATTCCTTTATCGGATGGAGAAAGGAGAGAGCGTGGCAAAAGGGAGATCGTATTGCCCCGCGTGCTCTCACGGCCTCGCATGGAATGATCTCATTCCTCTTTTGAGCTTCGTTGCGTTGCAGGGAAAATGCAGGTATTGCCACGCCCCGATCTCTTGGGAGCATCCGCTCTTTGAGATATCGACTGGCCTACTGTTTCTTGCCATAGCCATCCTCACTGGAGAAATCTATTCATTCCTTTCTCTCATCCACTTGTTGTATCTCCTTGTTGTAGCAAGCTGTCTTATCGGTATTTTCATATATGACTTCAAGCATTTCCTTATTCCAGACCGTCTCTTAGTTCCCGCAGTCCTTGCTTCTGTTGCCTGGTACTTTATAGCGGGGCTCAGCGGATTTATCCCTCTTTCTTCTTTGGCAGTAAACATTGGCGCAGCCATTCTTGCTGCGGGAGCGTTTTTCTCCCTGCATTTTGTTTCCCAAGGGAAATGGATGGGATTTGCAGATGGGAAGCTCGTATTCCTTTTAGGGCTCGTGCTCGGATTTCCTCTGATCCTTGTCAGTCTTCTCATCACTTTTGTTACAGGCTCGCTGACAGGCATAGTGCTCATTCTTCTGCAGAAGAAAACTTTCAAGTCAGAAGTTCCTTTCGCGCCTTTCTTGATATTGGGAATGTTCGCAGCGTTGTTCTGGGGCAATCATGCGGTTGCGTGGTATCTCCATCTGCTATACTGATTCATAAAAATATGGGAAGCGAATAACTGAAGAAATAAAAAGGGAGGTTCATGTGAACCTCCCTTGATTTTGCTTTTGAGGCAAAACCTTAGTTATGGAGAGTGCAAGAAGCTTGCGCTCGCCTGTTGGCCGTTGGGGAGCGTGAGCGTTACCTTGTAGGTGCCCGGCGGTTCATCCACCGCTAGAATTACGACCAGCATCTGAGGTTCTCCCGGTACGGAATAACAGCAGAAGTTTCCGGGGAGTCCGGTCAAAGCCTGGCGAGGGAAGCCCTCAGGGAACACGTTGTTTGCTTCAATGCCTTGCATCTTAAACGAAAGGCGGAAGCGTTGCTTTCCCGCAATGGGAACTGGCCCTCTTTTGTCAGTAAACGAGAGAGCAAAGTTGGGCGCGGGTGCGTTGAGACCGGGGACTTTTGATCCGCGGGCGGTGAATGCCGTGGTTATGTCAAACGGCTGTCCCGAATAATCGCCAGCCAAGCGCAATGTATACTGCATTCCAGCAGCAAGCATTACTCGAGGGATGACCATGATTGCTCCTGACCAGCCGTTCGAGACATTGCCCGGAGCAAGTATCGTATTATGATCAGGGTGCGGTTCTTCCGCATTGATCACGCAGTGCTCTGCGTACTGGCCGTTTGCGTCGCGCAGAGAACTATTTGCTACGTGTATGCCACGTGCAAACGATTGAAACTCAACCGTGATTGCAAACCCTGCTGGATGCGTGTATAGCTGTCCACTTGAGTCCCGACACATCTTGAGCGGATCTGGAGTTTCCCCACTTGGGAGTTTGAGAGGAACGTCTGCCTGGTTGTTGGCAGGATACACAATGGGATTGGAAACAGTCGGCTCCCCGGATCTTGTCTGGGAATCACTCTCTACCCCGAAGACGCATGCGGAATCTTTAAAGCCGAGTTGTACACTGCGAACTTCAGAAGAGAGAAAGCGTAGTCTGTGGTAGGGAACGCTGATGAGCGCTTGCACGCACTCGGCCGCAGTTTTTTCTCCCCAGCTGAGGCTACTTGACTGCGCTGCTATAGCGCCTTCTTTCGTGTAGCCTGGCAGCGTTGGATCTTCGTAATGCCCACGAGTTGAGGGGTTCTTTAGCATGTAGAGAACATGGAAGTATGCCCCCCGAGACAATTCCTCATCAAGAGGTACTGGAGCAGATCCGACAGAAACCCGATGGAGATTGTACAGCGCGACAGCTGCTTCAATATCACCGAGACCTTGTACGTCTTGAGGCGTAGGGAAAGCGCATCCCTTTCGGGGTTTGCCTAAGCTACGACCTTCAGACGAATCGCATAAGTTCTTGCGGATCTGATCTTCCGTTCCTCCACTCGCGTAGAAGTATTGAAGACCTCCAGAGTCTGCTTCTCTTCCAAGGACTTCTTGGTAGAGATGATTGACCATTTGGCATCTGGCGTCGCACTCAGGAAGAGTTGCCGCAAGACTTGGAGTGGGAAATATTCCCACAAGAATGCCGCAAAGAACGGTCATCCCCAGAGCGATCAGAGAGAAAAATGTTTTCTTCACCGTATCCTCCTTTCAAGGATGTATTGTTAAGATGCTCTTGTTACCCTAATAATCGCATATTTTCTTGCTTTGTCAAGGCCGTTGCATCTTGACAGCAATACTTCGTATGGGAGAATACATGAATGGAAGCTCGCAATATTTGGATCGGACTTTTTTTGACCCTTGTCATCATCGGGGGCGTGTTCTATTACTTTCAGTCTTTTGAGGTACGATACATTGCCCAACAAGCAACAGACGCTTTTGAAAATGGGAATTTCCAAGAAGCCCAGGTGCTATTTCAGCAGGCTCTTGAGAAACACGCAAACGACCCCGTGCTGCTAGCTAATCTCGTCAAATCATTCGCATCAGAAGGGAATCGCACGGGCAAAGAGCGCGAGCTAGAGGCAAAAGCGGAGCCTTTTGCAAAGCAGGCTCTGGAAGCGGATCCAGACAACGTTGAGGTATTGCTCGCCGTAGGATATCTGGCAGAGACCAACGGGCGCTACGAAGAAGCATTGGGATACTATGGGCGCGCTAGGCAATTGTATCCGGATTCCAGCATGGCGCAGTTCCATTACGGGCACACATTAGAATTCCTTGGGAGAAAAACAGAAGCAGAGGCTGCATACGTAAAGTCGCTTGAGTTAGACCCCAAGAATTCCTTAGCCCTCATTGCGAAAGGGAGAAGCAGGTTCTTTGAAGGGAACTACGAAGAGGCGTCTGTATACTTTTTGCAGGCAGCAGGATCTTCCAGTTCAGCCTCTCTTCAGTCTGAGGCTTTGGCGGGAGCTGCTCTCGCAAAGCGCAATCAGGGGTATTTTAAAGAAGCAAAGGAATTTGCGCAGCAGGCAGTAGAGAAAGATCCGACCTTTGTATTGGCCAAGCTTGAGTATGGCATGGGCCAGGCCATGGAAGGCGATCTGGAAGGAGGAGTGAAAACGATATACGAGGCAATCCAGTTGAATACGCGCGCAGTGCAGCCTTTCTGGTCTATGGGTATCGTGTTGAGAAGCGGTAAATATTTCACAGAGAGTATTGAGTTTTTGACGGCAGGATTGGCTCGTGTCGCCAATGACAATACTTTGGTGGGGCCTCAGGCCAAGAACGAGACGCGCTCTCAGATGACGTACGATCTGGCCAAGACTTACGACATACAGGGAAACTCTGGAAAAGCACTTGAGTTTTTAGAGCAAGCGATTCAGATAGACGGAAACCTGAGTCTCTATCTCCAGAGGGACGTTGAGGAGCACGGATTCTTCAAGGCTCTTGAAACCAACGGACGCTTCCGCGCGCTTCTTCCCTAACTATAGGGAAAGATATCAACGATGTGTTTCTTGTTGCGATATTTTAATTCGTATTTCTTTTTTCGTCACTAGCTATGAATCCTAGACAGGCATTCCTTTTCCTTTTCTTTGTTTTACTTGTTATCGCCGCTTCTCTCCATTCCAATAAGGGTATAAATTTCTTGCCAACCGCGCAAACTACCAGCATCAACCTGCCGGTTCCGCTTGATAACCCCAATATCAGGCAAGTATCCTTATTCTATAATTTCTACGGCAGGATTAAGCTGGCTGAACCTGCGGGAAACGATGTGCGGCTTGTTTTAGATTCGTCAGACGCAACCCTGCCTGCGTTTATCGTAGATTCAAAAGACTCACAGGTTCTGAGGATCGATGCTTCCGGAGCGCAGGTGTCTGTTTCTCTAGAGGATCTAAAACCCGGTCTTACAACCAATATTCAGATGACGTACGACCTCAGGCTCTCCATCTGGAAAATTACAAGGGTTTATATTTTTTGATCACCTTGTAGACCATTCCTCCTCTATCGTCAGAGATATAGAGACTTCCGTATTTGTCAAAAACAAGATCAACCGGCCTGGTAATGGCAGGGAGGAAACCCGTAATAAAGTCTTCTTCCCCGAGCACCTCGTTTCCTGAGATATGCAATCTGACGATCTTGTAGCCATTGGGTATCGCTCTGCCCCAAGAGCCATGGTATGCGACGAGAAGATCGTTCTGCCAATCTCCTGGGAATTGCTTTGAATCAATGAATGCCAAGCCGAGAGGCGCCGAATGCGCAGCTGTTTCGTACGCAGGCTTCTCTGTGCCTATGCATATATCTGGATTGCCGGAGGGATTAAATTGTATATCAAACACTTTGTTTCCATAGCAGTTCGGCCAGCCATAGTCCGAGCCCTTTCTCAGAATATTGATTTCGTCCGGAGGCAAGTCGTCTCCGAGGTAATCCCTTCCCATTTCTGTTCCCCAGAGTTCTTGAGTCTGGGGATTGACTGCAATGAAAACCGTATTCCGCAGCCCTTTTGCGAATAGAGTCGGATTATTGCCGTCTTTGTCCGATACGATGACTGTTGCAAGCAGCGGTTCTTTCTCAAAACAGAAATCGCAGGATGAGCCGATAGAAATAAACATCTCCCCATCTTCATTGAACGCAATGCTTCGGGTGGAGTGTCCCGGATTGATGTAGGGGAGGGAAAAGAGCACCTTATCGAGAGAGGCTTTCAGCATTGCTCCGTCCCAGTTGTATCTAGCCACTCTTGTTTTTTCTGCTACGTAGAGCTTTCCTTCAAAAAAGGCCAAGCCATGAGGTCCGTCAAGATCAACAAGCGTATCTTTTGTCTCATCTGCTACTCCATCACCATTCTTATCCGGCAACGCCACAACTTTTCCTGAAGATGGTATGGATGTTAATAGGATACCTTCCGGCGAGAATACGAGATCTCTTGCTCCGCCACCAAGAGATTTGGCAAAGACGCCTATCGTGAAGGGCGGAGATACTTTCAAAAGGTCAGCATTTTTGCCAACCTTTTGCTCTGGCAACGCTAGAACAAGAACGAGAACAGCTATGAAAGCGATTGTGAGAAGGTAATAGTTTTTCATTATATCCTTGACAGGGGATTTGATTTAGCAAATAATGAAGTCATGCTTAAAACTTTTCTAATTGCGCTCCTTACTCTTGGTATCATATCAGTAGCATTTTTGTTGTACAAGTTCGTCCCTTCAGAAACGCTCATCCAGCAAACTATTCAAACTCCATCTCAAACGACATCCGGTTTAACGGCAGACGAGTCCTTTGTCCTATCTAATATTCTAGAACCAAGAGTAACAGAAAAGGAAAGAACCATATTCCAGATAGCTTTGAGCAAGGCCGCTCTTGAAAGCGATCAATTAGACGTTACGGCCTGTTCTCCTAAGCCAGTTGTATGGAACCTAAGCAAAAAGAAAGATCTTGTAGTGAAAAATGACGATCAGGTAGCACACACCTTAACCATATACGCAAGCAAATACCAAGTCCCAGCAAAAGGGAGCATTACCATACCAGCTGACTTTGCGGAAAACGGCCATATCTATACGTATTCTTGCGACGATATTTCCATAGCAGGAATTTTTTGGCTACCCAAGCAGTAAACATAAAGAGACACGTGCGGCTATATGGCCGATAAAAAAACATCTTTTCTTTTCCTACGGTACTGTATATTCTTGCTTGTTTTTTTGTTGGGATCGCAAATTATGAGCCAAGCAGCCGTCTTTGCCCAAAGCGCCGGCCCTAGCGCTGGTCCCTCTGCTGGACCTCCGAGTTCTGGCCCCTCTGCTGGACCTAGCGCTGGTCCATCTTCCGGTCCCCCGAGTGCTGGTCCTAGTGCTGGTCCTAGTGCTGGTCCTTCTGCCGGCCCCCCTGCTGGTTCCTCTAGTGTTGAAACACCTGTTCCATCAGCCCCAAGTGTTTCTAATGTCGGATCTCCTAATACCGCGGCAGTAGTGGAAAACGCTTTGGCAAACGGAGCTACTCCTGAAGAAGCAGCTCAAGCGGCAGTAGATTATGCAATCAGTATTGGCTATCCTGATGCTTCATATGCTACGAATGCAGACGGAAGTATTACAGTTAACTTTTCCCAAGATGCTCCATGTAATAACAGCGTGACCATTAGGGAGCCGTCTTGCACAGAAAACTGCGATCAGGATAAAGACAAGGATAAGGATAAGGACAAGGATAAGGATAAGCCTAAAGAACCCCAACCTCAACCCATTCCTCCTAGTGTAGGACCCTCTGCTGGCCCTAGCGCTGGACCCTCTGCTGGCCCTCCTATTACCGAACCTTCTGCCGGACCTAGCGCTGGACCTTCTGCCGGCCCCGCTTCTACTCCTTCTCCCAGTGCTGGACCCTCTGCTGGCCCTAGTAGCGACGAACCTTCTGATGGTCCCGGCGGCCCTGGTCTTGAATCCCAAAACTCTCCTCCGCAGGCAACAAACCTTTCTAGCAATGCCAATAGTGCTGACTACTGCAGTTCTGTACTTCCGCCGATTATAGTTTCTTGGCAGTTTACTGATCCAGGGGATACGCAGTCAGCCTACCAGGTGCAGGTAGACAACAACTCAAACTTCTCTTCTCCGGAAAAAGACTCCGGAAAGGTATCAAGTTCTTCGGCTCAGTATGCTCCTCCGCAGTTATCGTACAACACCACGTACTACTGGAGAGTGCGAGTGTGGGACAGCCAAAGCGCTCTTTCCCAATGGGCGCAGGGTTCTGCGTTTGCCACGAAGAAGCATCAATACCCTGTCCCTGACTTTACCTGGAAACCTCAGAATCCCGGAATCGGGGAGAAGGTTGATTTCACCGACGCTTCCCATACCTACGGAGGATCCAACGAGTCTTCTTGGTCGTGGACATTCCAGTTCGGGACTCCGGAAAGCTCTACGAAACAGAATCCCAATGACATCCAGTTTTCTTGGCCGGGCGGCAGAACCGTGACCCACGGAGTCACCGACTCGGACGGATTCTCATGCCAGATACAGGAGAACGTCACTGTGTTCCTTTCGTTCCCCGGATATCAAGAGATATCTCCTTTCTAGAAGAACCTCGTTCTTTTCACAGGCCTTTCTTAAGCAGAAAGGTTTTTGTGATATGATGAAGCTATGCGGTATACGGATGAGCGGGGATTTACGGTAGTTGAACTGGTTGTCGTGTCTAGTCTCATGATCCTCATCACAGGCCTTCTTTTGGTAAATACCCAGAGTACGAGAGGACGGCTTGCTCTAGAGAGAAGCCTTCATCAGGTTGCCTTGGATGTGACCAGGGCTCACGAACTCGCCTTGCGCAGCCAAGCCTACACGTGCGCATCAGGGAGCATTACGGGATACGGGTTGGCGGTGGATCTCGCAAATCCCGGATCCTACATCGTATTTGCAGAATGCAACGGCACCAATTCCTACGAGCAAGGTTCAGACGGCATCATTGAAACGGTCAGCCTGAGCAAAGGAGTCGTCATTTCGCAAACTCTTCCCTCTCCAGAGTGGAGCATCGTGTTCTTGCCTCCGGACCCCCAGGTATTCTTAAAGCCCGGCAATCCGGTTCAGGTTCAGCTCAGCCTTATTGTGCAGCAAGATCCTTCGTTCATCAGGACGATCGTGATCAACTCAAGAGGCATTGCAGATATCCAATGATATGAAGCCAGAGCGAGGATTTACCATCGTTGAAGTGATTACAGCGTTTTTCCTTGTAAGCATGGGAATTCTTGGGGCGTTCGCGTTGATTGAAAAGGTGGCTACAGGGACCGCAGCATCTCTTTCAAGGCTTACCGCAGCCTCTCTTGTGAAGGAAGGCATTGAAATCACCCGGAATATGAGAGACAGCAATCTTCTGAAGCTGAACCAGGGGCAGGGAGGAGCGTGGAATGACGGGCTCACCTCATGCGCTGCGGGGTGCGAGATTGACTACAATGACGCATCGTTCTCTCCGTATGGGGGAACATTCTTAAAGAGCACAGGAACCTTCTACGCGTATGATTCAGGGCAGGATACGAAGTTTCAGCGAAAGATAACCATCACACCTCTCACCCCGTACATGGTTTCTGTCGTCGTGGACGTATTTTGGACAGAGAGAGGCCGAAATCTTTCCTTTGAGGCGGCAACGCAACTGTTTAACTGGTATTCGTTCTGACTATGAAATCTCAAGGATTCACATTGATAGAGGTGACGGTGGCGATAGGGCTTACTTCCTTGCTCATCGGGACAGTGTCCTCTTTGCTGCTTGTTGCGCTTTCTGCTCAGCGCCAGTCTCTCGCGACGCAGGAGCTCATAAGCCAGGGTTCCAGTATGGAGGAGTATATGACACGAGCCCTCAGGCAGGCCCAGAAAGAAACAGGACAAGGTTGCCTCTCCAGCGACGGCTTGAACTACGAGCTCACGCATTTCAACAGCGGAGTGAGGTTTATCAACTCGCAGGGGCAGTGCCAGGAATTCTATCTGGAGACAGGCCGCCTCAAAGAACTGCGCGGAGCCCAGACGACATTCCTTTCCCCTGACGACGTCAGCATCCTGGCATTCAACGTTGCTTTGGCAGGAGAGTCTCAGGCGGATACTCTCCAGCCCAAAGTTACATTCTTCATGGATGTTCAGGGAAAGGGGGCAAAGGCAGGTTCGCAGGCACGTTTTCAGATGCAGACAACTATTTCACAACGAAGCCATGACATCACTGAGTAGACGCATCATACATAAGATCAAGGAAGAACAGGGGATTTCTCTCTACCTTTCCTTTTCTATGCTCACCGTCTTGATGGGCTTGGCGTTGGGATTGAGCGTGATCTTGGTAGGCCAGCTCAAGATTGTGAGGGGAGTGGGAGATTCAGACGTTGCCATCTATGCTTCAGAAAGCGGTATTGAACGGGTATTGTACATCGAAACCGTGTTCTGCGCGGCAGAATCGACCGATACCAAGCGAGTAGAATGCATCAATGACGAATTAGACGATCTTCCTCCGTCTGAGTTCCAGCTTCCCAATGGATCTCAGTATTCCCTTCTCGTGGAGAGGACGGGTAAGGGAAGCTGCCCTTCTTCGGCTCCGAGCTTCTGTGCAAAGTCCACGGGCATTTTCAAAGAGGCAAGGCGGGCTATTCGTCTCACGCGTTGATAGAATATTAGACAAGCAAATTTGCGTAGTTTTGTATTTTTTTCTTCCAGCTTAATACTAGATAGCACAGAGCAATCAAAGATCGCCAAGAAGGCAGTTTTTTGATACTGTTAAGATATGGACGAACACGTTGAAAGATTTTTTACCGATATCAGCAAAATCAAAAAGGGGCACATACTTGATCTTTCTTTAACTGATATCATGTATCCTTGGGCAATCGGAGAGATTTATTTATTACTTATTGAATCTCAATCTTTTGTAGATAAAGATATTATTTTACCAAAAAATTCCCGTACGCTTGATTATTTGAAAAAGATGCGTTTTGATAAAATACTTGAAGAACTCGGTTACAAAGAAGCTTTAAGAGAGTTTCAGGGGATTCCTACTTTGCCTCAGGCAAATCTGGATATTCAAGAGATCGTGCATTGTAAATACAACGATGAATTCAGCGCTCGTCTTGGGCATTTTGAAAAAATGTTTAGAAATTTTGGTCTTAATGAAGAAGATGCAAAAAGAGCATCAGTCATCATTGGAGAATTGGGAAATAATGTGTTTGATCATAATTTGGGTAACTGGCCGACAAATTTCAGCGGATCAATTATTGCAGGACAAAACTACCCAGCAATGAAGCGGATTGAATTTGTTGTAGGGGATGCCGGAGTCGGTTTCCTCGGCTCTCTAATAAATGCTTTTCCGGACCTGCAAGATGATATTGAAGCAATCAAGAAAGGGTTGAAAGGTTATACTGGAAGAATCGGGGAAGATCGTGGAAACGGTTTGAAGACGATCCAACGCTGGACAATTAATAACTTTCATGGTATGTTAATAATCCACTCAGGGAAAGGGCTGGTCCAGGTAGATGAAGACGGTATTCAAACAAAAGAAGTGCATCCAGTTACGGGAACCTTGGCTGAGTTTATGATATACTATAAATAGCAAACATATGAAGGTTCTTGAACTAAAAAAATTTGGGAATATATTAAATAGCCGTTCGTTCGGCCGAGAAGCGGTTTTGCGCGTGCGTCAGATTATAAACGGAGAGAAAGATACTCTAGAGGATTTAGTTTTAGATTTTCATGACGTTGAAATAGTAACTCCATCTTTTGCAGATGAATTTATTAAGGGTCTTAAAGAACAGTATCCGTATAAACAGATAAAGATACAGGGTACAGAGAATAATCAGGTTCTTAAAGATGTGCTTCGGCTTATTACTAGATAGTACAGAGCAATCAAAGATCGCCATCAGGGCGATTTTTTGATAGAATACGGAGGTATTCCATGAACAAAAAAGAGGTAAAACAAAGGATTGATAAATTGAAAGAAACGATCAACCGCCATCGGTATCTTTACCATGTATTAGACAGGCAGGAGATCTCAGACGAGGCTCTGGACGCCTTAAAACACGAGCTTTTTCAGTTAGAGCAACAGTATCCGGACCTTGTGACTCAAGACTCCCCGACTCAGAGAGTGGGAGGAAAGCCGTTGGGAAAGTTCCAGAAGGTGACCCATAAGCAGCCCATGCTCTCCATTGAGGATGTATTTTCCAGAGAAGAGCTTGGGAAATGGGAAGAGTATTGTTTTCGTTTCACTAAAGAAGATTCCCTTGAATACTTCGGAGAACTGAAAATAGACGGATTCGCGGTCTCTCTTCTCTATCGGACAGGCCTGCTTGTCCAGGGAGCAACCAGGGGGAATGGAAAAGTAGGAGAGAACGTCACTCAGAACGTGAAAACCATAGAAAGCATTCCCTTGACACTTTCTTTTGCCAAGGGACCTCTTTCCAGAGATATCGTTCAATCCATTGGAAAGCATATCTCAAAAGGGGAGATTGAGGTGAGAGGGGAAGTGTATATGGAGAAGAAGGCCTTTGAAAGGTTTAATAAAGAGCGCGTGAAGAGCGGAGAAGAACCCTATGCAAATCCCAGGAATCTTGCTGCAGGATCTATCCGCCAGTTAGATTCCAAGCTTGCTGCTTCCCGGCCTCTCAGATTCATGGCATATGATCTTGTTACAGATCTTGGCCAGAGCACTCATGCAAAAGAACATGAGATTCTCAAAGTGTTAGGATTCAAGACAGACGATACTGCCAAGGTATGCAAGACTATTGGAAAGGTATGGGAATACCGGCAAGAAATAGAGAAGAAACGGGATTCATTGCCTTTTCAGATGGACGGAGTGGTGGCGTCTGTGAATGATGGAAGATCGTTCCAGGAGCTGGGCGTCGTGGGAAAAAGCCCTAGAGGCATCAGAGCGTTGAAATTCTCTGGAAAGCAGGGAGTAACCAAGGTGCGAGACATCGTTCTCCAGGTGGGCAGAACCGGTGCCATCACGCCTGTAGCCCTTTTAGAGCCTGTAGAAGTGGCTGGCGTGACGATATCAAGGGCTACGCTGCATAATGAGGATGAGATCCGCAGGCTTGGAGTGAAGATAGGTGATACGGTCATCGTAGAGAGGGCAGGAGACGTGATTCCTGCCGTTGTGAAGGCACTGGGAGAGCTGAGGTCCGGGAAGGAGAAGGCGTTCCACATGCCCTCTGCATGCCCTATATGCAAGAGTCTTTTAAAGCGCCCTGAAGGAGAAAAGGTATGGAGGTGCAAGAACAAGGATTGCCAGGCCCAGCGGAGGGAGCTCCTATACCACTTTGTCTCAAAGAAAGGGTTTGATATTGCAGGACTCGGTCCCAAAATCATTGATACGTTGATAGAAGAGCACCTTATCTCGGGCGCAGCTGACATCTTTCAATTGCAAGAAGGAGATCTTGTTCCCCTTGATCGTTTTGGAGAGAAGTCCGCCTCTAATATCGTGGCATCCATTAAAGCAAGTAAGGAGGTGGTCCTGTCCAGGCTCCTTTTCAGCTTAGGCATCCGCCATATGGGAGAAGAAACCGCATACGACGTCGCAGAGCACTTCGGAACCATTGAGAAGCTTATGCGTGCCGACAAAGAGTCGCTGCTTGCAGTCAGGGACGTGGGAGAGGTGGTTGCAGAAAGCATCGAACAGTGGTTCCAAAACAAGTCAAATAGGAAGCTTATTGCAGATCTTCTGAGCGCTGGGGTAAAGATACAAAAGGAGAAAAGAAGAGCAGGAAGCACAAGGCTCAGCGGGAAAACATTCGTTCTCACGGGAGAGCTCGAGGGCATGACAAGGGATGAAGCAAAAGAGAGGATCAGGAGCCTGGGGGGAGAAGTATCGGAATCCGTCTCTTCCCGTACTGCGTATGTGGTTACTGGGGAGAACCCCGGTTCCAAGCTGGAAAAAGCAAAAAAACTTGGCATAAAAACTTTGCCGGAGAAGAAGTTCCTTAAATTTATTACTTGAGCTTGCATATTCTTGAATATGTAGTATTATGAGAATATGTCCAAGAGAATCTTGCAACAGCAATTTAAAGTTCTTATCGAACGTGACGAGGATGGTTTTCTTGTAGCTTCTGTGCCAGCATTACCGGGGTGTCATACTCAAGCAAAAACCCTCCCCGACCTTATTAAAAGAGTGCGTGACGCAATTCGTCTTTGCCTTGAAGTGTCTAAGACAAATAGAAAGTATCGTAGTAGATTGCAACGGTTTGCGTACGAGCCCACCTTTGTAGGAATGGAGATGGTTACAATATAGTCTTGCATGAGTAAGCGAATTCCAGCACTAAAAGCACGCGAATTAAAGCGTGTTTTACATTCGTTGGGATTCAAAGAAATACGCCAAAGAGGTTCCCATATTTTCTTTCAGCATCCGGATGGCCGCACTACACTTGTGTCTAGTCATGGCGGAGAAGATATCGGCCGAGGTTTATTGCGCCAAATTTTACGAGAAATAGAACTCACTCCAGAACAATTTTCAGAGTATCTGTAAGGTTTTTTCAAGATCGCTTCTCAGGCGATTTTTTGATATAAGAAGATATGATGTCTTTTCTAGCCCATCTTAAGCGTTTTGACTGGCAGCTCGTCTGGTCTTCTTTTGCTCTCGTAGGAATAGGGCTTATTTCTCTCTACAGTTCTTCTCTGCAGAGCAGAGATTTTTCTAATGTTGAGAAACAGGCGATCTTTTTCGGCATAGGAATACTTCTCATGCTTCTTTTTTCTTTCTTTGATTGGAGGGTGCTTAGAAACGACTCATATACAATCCCTCTCCTTTACCTTCTCGGGGTAATCGCGCTCGCAGGACTATTCTTCCTCGCTCCGGAGATCCGAGGGATCAAGAGATGGTACAGAATAGGGGAGATCCTGGTGGATCCGATTGAATACATTAGAATCATCCTCATACTGTTGCTTGCGAAGTACTTTTCCAAGAGGCATATAGAGATATACCGAATACGGCATATAGTCATATCAGGCATCTATTTTGGGATCCCCATTGCCCTTATATTCTTCCAGCCAGAGCTTGGATCCATACTTTTGCTCTCATTTGTCTGGATTGCCATGCTTTTAGTCGCAGGAATCAAGCTGAGGCACCTTTTACTTGTCTTTCTTATCGGTATTATCGTTGCTTCTTCAGGATGGGCCTTCGTTCTGAAGGATTATCAAAAGAATAGGGTATTGAGTTTTATAGAGCCAGGCCTTGATCCCTTAGGGCTTGGATGGAGCCAATATCAATCAAAGATCGCAATAGCGAATGGAGGTTTGTTTGGGCAAGGATTGGGTAAGGGAACTCAAACTCAGTATGGATTCCTCTCTGAACCGCAGACAGACTTCATTTTTGCCTCTATTGCAGAGGAATTCGGTTTTGTTGGAGTAGCTGTAGTCTGCTCTCTATTCCTCGTGTTACTTGCTCGGATAATCAAGATAGGAATGGAATCAGAGAGCAATTTTCCTCGGTTATTCTCATCTGGTATTGCCGCAACATTGATAGCAGGGATATTTATTAACATAGGTATGAACTTAGGTCTGTTGCCTATAGTCGGGCTTCCTTTGCCCCTTGTGAGCTATGGGGGATCAGGACTTATAATGACGTTCCTAGGATTGGGAGTGCTTCAGAGTATCAAAGCGCATTGATCTGCTTGAGCATGCGCTCAGCAGTTTTTCCAGTCACCCCGATGTATTTTTTGAGCTCCTCTACGGAAAGAGGGGCTTTTAAATTGCTTGCGACATAGATAGCAAAAAACCAGTCGGCAAGCTTTATCTTTGATCTATGGAATATAGTTTTTGCAGTAGGGTAGAGCTGATAGCCACACCATGCACAGGCATAGGATCTTCGCTTCTTAACCCGATAGAAACCACCTGATTTTGAACACTTAGGACAAGTATCGGTCTTTCCATACTTGTCTTGAAATATATGCTCTAGACAAGCTTCTTCGTTTGGAAAGTCTTTTTTGAACTGTGTAATGGTGTATTCCATGTTTCTATCTTACGATAAGACAAGTATATCAGTCAAGAGCCTAAGCATTCCCGCTGGAAAACATCAAAATAGCCCCTTTAGGTCCTCGAAAAGAGAGAAAATAAGTTCTGGGAGGCTCATTAGAATAAGGAATAGAGAGATCTGAGAAAGCTCAGGAAATGGAAGCTTCGGAGGCGCATGGAAAACGCACCAGAATGCATATATTTTTTGATACGCATATATAAGTATCGGTTATCCACATATCGGATATTG
>JAUSJU010000017.1 GCA_030647175.1 bacterium
AAGAGGAACGGACCGCATGGAATTTCTTTTCCATTTCTCTGTGTGTTTCTTCTTTCAGGTTCCCCGCAACGCACACAACCGTGTTCTGGGCAACGTACTGGGATTTCATGTAGTCGTGGATGCTTTTCCTGGTCAGCCCCATGATGCTTTCCTTGGTCCCCACGATATTCCATCCGGCCGGCTGGTTCCCGTAGAGCAGCTCGCGCCACACGATCTGAATCCTCTGCATGGGAGCGTCGTTGTCCATATTGAGCTCTTCAATGACCACTCCCTTCTCCTTCTCTATCTCCTTTGGAGGAAGCAGGGAGTTCAGAAAGATGTCTGAAACCCAATCAAGAGCCAGATCAAAATGCTTGGCGTCCACTTTCGCATAGTATCCGGTGTAGTCGTACCCGGTAAACGCGTTGTACATGCCCCCAACCCTGTCTAAGGGTTCAGATACCGCAATGGCGGTCTTCCGCTTCTTGGTTCCCTTAAAAAACATGTGCTCTAGAAAGTGGGAGATGCCTTGGAGGTTTTTTGTTTCGTTCTTCGTACCCGTTCCCACGAGCACCAAAATAGTGACCGCCAGTGAAGCGTTCTGGGGAATTTCCAGGATCCGCAATCCGTTCTTGAGAGTCGTTTTACGCATTGAGTTTTTCTTTGAGATATTGAGAAAGCTCCTGCATAGAAATTCGTTCTTGCTTCATGGTGTCTCTGTCGCGGACCGTTACCGCTTTGTCTTGCAACGTATCGAAATCTATCGTCACACAGAAGGGGGTGCCGATCTCATCTTGCCTCCTATATCGCTTTCCAATGGACTGCGTTTCGTCGTAGTCGCAAGCAACATATTGAGATAATTCCTCGTGCAGCTGCTTTCCAATTTTCTGCAGGTCTTCTTTCTTGGCCAGAGGGAGGATCGCTACTTTGACTGGAGCCATCCAGTACGGAAACTTCATCACAACCCTCGTGTCGGTTTCTCCCTCTTCTGCGGTGGGAGCTAATTCTTCAGAGTACGCTTCAAGCATTGCCACCAGGACCGTACGGTCCAACCCGAAGGTAGGTTCTATCACGTGGGGTAGCATCTTCTCTTGCGTTTCGGGATCCACATACCTGAGGTCTTCTCCTGACTTTTCCATGTGGTTTTTTAAGTCAAAGTCGGTCCTGTATGCCAAACCGTACAATTCCTTTCTGCCGAACGGGTAGTCGTATTCAATATCAATGGTGCGCTTTGAATAGTGAGCCCGCTCTCCGTCTGGTATCTCAGCTTCATGGAAATGATCCTCCCGGACTCCAAGATGGAGAAGCCATTTCTTCATGTCGTGGAGCCAGTACTCAAACCACTTCTCCCACTCTTGTTCTCGCACAAAGTATTCAAATTCCATGAGGTCAAACTCCCTTGTTCGGAAAATAAAGTTGCCCGGGGTGATTTCATTCCGGAACGCTTTGCCCTGGGAAGCGATGCCGAAAGGAAGGCGCTTTCGCGTCGTCTCAATGACATTCTTGAAATCCACGAACATTGATTGGGCAAGTTCTGGACGAAAGTACGCAACGTGCGCGCTGTCTTCAGCAGGACCCAAGAATGTTTTGAGCATCAAGTTGAAGTTTGAGGGATTGGTAAACGTGCCCTTCTCATTGCAGCTGGGACACGCACTCTTTAGATCAACTTGGTCTGCCCGAAATCGCTCATGGCATTTCTTGCATTCCACAAGAGGGTCTGAAAACTCCTTGAGATGGCCTGACGCTTCCCATACCTTGGGATTCATGACAAGTGCTGCGTCAATGCCCACCATGTCAGTTCTCCTCGTCACGAACCATCTCCACCATTCCTGCCTGATGTTGTTCTTCAATTCCACGCCCAAAGGGCCATAATCCCATGAGTTGGCCAAGCCTCCGTAGATCTCAGATCCCGGAAAGATGAATCCTCGGCGCTTTGCCAGAGAAACTATGTTCTGCATCATGTCTTCCATATATTAAAAGTCAGATCTTCTTTAATAGCTCAAAATATCTTTCTCTTGAAATGCGCGCTGTTTTGAGGTTATTGAGGATAATAAAAACCGCTACCTCTCTATATTTCGGGATGATGACAGGTCTTGGAAAACCTGCTTTTGTATACACGCAATGGTCTCCTCTCACTCTTTCCAATCCCCAGCCATCAAGTTCAAAAATCCTGCTTAATTTTTGCCAAGGGAGAGCTTGAATCTTTGCCATTTATACATTGACATCTACCAAATCAAACGAAAGGTGCGGGGGGCGATACACTTTCTGATTGGATTCCAGTGAAAAACCGGCTTCCCTGAGAACCTCCTTAATGGTACCCATTCTTTTTGTTGTTCCAAGGAAAAGACCGACTGCTTCTCTCAAGTTGTCTTGGGCATGAGCAAGAGTATTGCCCTGCGAGGCAACGTCTAATTCAGGATTATACGCAACGAAGTTCCTTCCTTCCTTCCAAGTTTTTACTGTGAGGAGTAATTTTTGCTTCATGATTAATCGTATATTCGTTATACCATGCTCTTACAAAAAGAAAAGGCGCTGGTTAGTCTGACTAATCAACGCCCTGTGCGTTTTTACAAAAGAGAGAGTCCTGCGTAGGAATGCTCTCCTATCACCAATTCGCCTTCCACGATTTCTTCCCTTCCTTCAAAATCAGTGAATTCGTTTCTTGTAGTAGCATTCCGATAAATAAGCCCGCTACCTGACACGGTGCACTCATCGGGACCACGACCACCTTTGAACGTCTTGCTCTTCATATTGATCAAAAGAGCCCACCTGAGCAAAGAAATGGCTCTGTCTGGATATTGTCCTCTATACTGCATAATCCAGACAGGGACGTTAGCGAACCAGATTACGGTCTGTCCGCCGGTTTTCTCTCCCTTTCCCCACGAGGAAACATAGTAGATATCCCGATAGAGAAAAAGACCGTTCGAATATTCCCAGCACTTGGCTTGGGGAAGATGCGAGATACTAATCGTTTCTCCTTTTCTCGTCCCAGGCTCTCCCAGATACGTATTGAGGCTCGCCTCAAAGAAGAATGCTTCCACATCTTTGATATCCATCGTCTACTCCTTTTCGAATCCTCAGATGTACTACCGACAAGATACAAGAAAATACAGGCCTTGTCAACCTTTCTGGGGGGGGCGAGTTCAACTGGTCTGGTTGCTTAGTCGGACTAAGCAACTACTGAACAATGCCTCCTGAGTGGGATACCGTAGGGTCGTCCGGAAGACTTGTATCCAATGAATTGTCTGATGCTTCTAGTTGAGATGCTGTAAATGTATCTTCGCCTATCGCCCTCACCTGCCCCATGATCTGAGCCAAGCTTCCCTTCTGGGCAACGCTGGGAACAAATTGCACCTGGAATGCGACCGAGAGAGTTTTATTGCCAGCTGGCAATGCTTCCACAACCCATTCAAGCTCCCTGCTCTCTGATACTAAAAACTTCGATGAGGCAGGAGAGATCTGCCCTGTTGTCTGCACGCCCTCTGGAAGCTGGGCTTTAACCTTCACGTTCTCCATATCGTTGTAGCCGCTCATTAACTCCCAAATGATCGTGTAAGTCGTGAG
>JAUSJU010000033.1 GCA_030647175.1 bacterium
ATAATCCTCCACCAGCCCCAGGCTTCCCAGCTCATCAAGAAAGCAGCCGGCGTTGAAAAGGGTTCAGGGAATCCCAGCAAGACCAACGTGGGGAAGATATCTAAGGCTCAGCTCAGGCAGATAGCTGAACAGAAGATGCAAGATCTTAACACGCAAGATATTGAACAGGCGATGAAGACTATTGAAGGAACCGCTAAGTCCTTAGGTATTACCGTTGAGTAAATGGTTTCTCAGGAAAACACATCCAACGGAAGCACTCGTCCCTCATGGGATGAGTATTTCATGATGGCAGCCAAATTGGCCGCAACCAGAGCTACCTGCCTCCAGAGAAGGGTGGGCACGGTTATTGTAAAGAACAAGCGTATCATCGCTACGGGGTTTAACGGTTCTCCTCCAGGCCTTCCTCATTGCACAGATGAAGGATGCTTGATACTTCCAGACAGAGGGACCGCATGCCAGAGAGTGCTTCATTCAGAGCACAACGCAGTATTGCAAGATTCAAAGAATCTGGAAGGAGCAACACTCTACACCTCGTTCTTCCCATGCCTGAACTGCATGAAGATCATCATTTCAGCGAAGATCAAAGAAGTCGTGTATGAGAAAGAGCACGAAGAGAAAGATGAATACGAAAAGGCAAAGAGGGGATTTGCAGAACAGGGGAAGGTTGTCTTGCGCAAGATTCCTGAAGTAGATATCGTAGGAATACTATCTACATTTTTCTCCAAAGAGAAGTAAGAATCGCCCGAGGGGCGGTTTTTTGATATCATCAGGCTATGAGCGAATCATATCAGAACGATTTTGAAAAGTTTCTTTCTCATACTAATGAGAAAGAGGTCCTCTACGAGGAAGTCTACAAGGAGATTAGCCGATTCAGTAGTCATTCTTTGCTAGATATCGGTGCTGGAAATGGATTGCTTAGTACCCCCCTTTCCCGAACGGTAGATAGCTATGTGGCGGTTGAACAAAACCCAAATTTTGTCCAAAAGCTTAGATCTGAAGGCCTGACAGTTATTGAAGGATTATTCCCCATTAAAGTGGATGGCAGCTTTGATTTGGTGCTTGTCTCCCACGCTCTTTCCTATGAACGGGATTTGCATAAATCCTTTGTTGAACATGCTTGGAATCTTGTACGATCAGGAGGTATTCTTTTGATCATTACGTATCGAGGCCAGGAAGATGATTGGACTTCTTTACTTCAAGAATTAGGTGAGGAACAGATGGATTACAATCGAGTAGGCTATAATCGGATAGTTGAATACCTCCATTCGTTAGGAGAGGTAACTATGAGAAAAGTTTTAACATCCGTTAGGACGCATAATCTTGAAGATATGATAGATGCTTTGTCGTTTGTTTTTAGTGATGGGAAACAAGAAAGAAAAACAAGGTTTTTCTCCTATAGGTCAAAAGTGGAAAAGATTCTAAATTCAAAGTATAGAGATCAGAAAGGTTTCTTTTTTCCCTTTCAACATTTCTTTCTTATAGTAAAGAAAATGTAGAGAGCCGCCCGAGAGGCGGTTTTTTTTGAATTAGATTAATGGAACCCCAAGTCTGCCGGGTTCGCGTCTCCAGAAACTTTCTCTATCCTTCCTCCTTGGGATTCAAACTTCTTTCGGAGAGTTGTTGTTTCCCTTGAGAGTTCAATGGTATCTTCTGGCATATCTTCCTTTTTGATCATGCCTTTTGACCAGTAATCAATCACAAGAGAGCTGTCTCCATATACTTTTTTAATTCCAAGCTTTAAAGCTATTTGGAGCGCAAGGTAGCATCCGAGAAGCTCCCCGTAGTTATTGGTGAATCCTTCTGGGAGAGAATGCTTTCCATATCGATTGATGTAGGATTTTGGCAAAACATGCGAAAGCAGGTCCTGCCACTTTTCGTCAGTAACGCTTACCTCTACCCCGTTTCCCCTGCCAGTTCCCGCATCAAAATACACTCCAGGACTGAATGTTTCTTTGTTGCTGTAGTCAGAGCCTTCGTCTATCCATTGCTGAGCAGCTTCCCTGGTGCTGAATCCTTTGAACCGCGCCCCTTGGACATTCTTCACTTTTGCTTCGCACTCTGCCCAGGTATCCGTCACTCCCTTTTGATTGCTGGTGGGGAGAAAATATCCGTAGAATTTAGGCAGAGTCTTTTTCATAGAATCCTCCGGCTATCGTGAGTTCTCCTTTGATAGGAGGGTGAGGATCGTAGTTCTCCAAAGTCACAAGCTCTGGCTTGAAGTCATCAATCTCTTTGATGGAAGGATCAAGCTTGATGGTAGGGAAGGGCTTTGGCTCTCTTGAAATCTGTTCCTTCATTTGTTCAACGTGATTCTCATAGATATGCGTATCTCCATAGGTATGGACGAATTCTCCAGGCTGCACTCCCAAGATTTGGGCGAGGACAATATTCAAAAGTGCATAGCTTGCGATGTTGAAGGGGACTCCCAGGAAGAGATCTGCTGAGCGTTGGTAGAGATGAAGGTATAATTTCCCGTCCTTGATGGAGAGCTGGTACATGTTGTGGCAGATGGGGAAACGGGAAGCGTCTTCATGCGAGGCCATGGTGTAAAGGTACTCTGGATTCCATGAGTTGACGATAGCGTTCCTCGCATACGGGTCGTCCCGCAATTCCTGCACTGCCCATGCGAGCTGGTCTATTGTTCTTCCTGGTGTCCGTGTTGGCCATCTTCTCCAAAGCTCCCCGTAGATTCTTGGAAGTTCTCCGTGCTCTTTTGCAAATTCCGCATCCTCAACTATCTGCTTGATGAATTCTTCCTTGGTGAGCTGGGGGAATGCTTTCTCGTCAGCTTTCTTTTTGTAGATCTTGTATGGGTAGTCGTCCCAGATATGGACGTTGTTGTCCACCAAGTATTTGATGTTGGAGTTTCCCGACATGAACCAGTAGAGCTCGTGCACCACTCCTCTCCAGAACACTTTCTTGGTGGTGAGCATGGGAAATCCATCTGCAAGGTTGTACCGTGCCTGCCTGCCGAACACGCTGAGGGATTTCACCCCTGTTCCCCGGTCAATATTCACCATTCCGTGTTCTAGAACCTCTTTGCAGAGATTGAGATATTGGTGCTCTGGATGCATTGTGATAGTATACCAAAATGAATGTTTTTCTCATAGCAGCCCAGACAGCAGACGGATTCATAGCCAGGAGTTCCAGCCACCTTGCCACGGATTGGACGAGCAAAGAAGACAAGCAGTTCTTTGCAGAAAGGACCAAGAAAGCCCGGGTGGTGGTCATGGGATCTACGACCTACGAAACCTTCATGAGGCCCCTCAAAGACCGCCTCAATATCGTCTATTCCAGGGGCAAGACCTATGAGGGGGTGGAAACCACCCAAAAGCCCCCTACAGAGCTTATTAGAGAGCTACAAGACAGGGGATATGAGGAGGTGGCTATATGCGGGGGGGCTACCATATATACCCTGTTTATGGAGGCAAACTGCATCCAGACCCTGTATCTGACCAGGGAGCCTATACTCTTTGGCCAGGGGATCACCTTGTTCACCAAACCCATAGACCAGAAGCTTTCTTTAGTATCATCCCAGAAATTGAATGAAGAGGGGACGGTGTTGTTTGAATATAACGTGCAGACATGAGTTACAGAGGAGTCATCGTTGAAGAAAGCTTGGAAGATTCTTCTATCTTGAAGGATCTCAAGATTTTAGAAACAAACGTAGAAGAAGTTACTGAAAAACACCAGACTCCATGGTTGAAGCAATGGACGCTCCATACCGTAGAAGTTTCCGAAGACAAAGCTGCAGAATCTGCAGGGAGAATAGGCAAAAGTTTAGATACCAAGCACGGAAGCTCTTGGTACGCAGATTTTATAAATGATTCTCATCACTACATCATTTTTCCCAGTAAGGTTTTCTTTGTTGATCGATGGAATAAGGAGGAATATGATAAGGCGAGAGAATACGGCATCTCTATTGGGATACCAGAACATCAAGTAGATTTTCATCCAGAAGTTAAAAAATGGGAAAGATAACATATGGTATTAGGAATTGAAGAACTGCATAAATTGGTGAAAGAAAAACAGCTCGTGGAAGGATTGTCTCAGAGAGAACTTGAGAATCCTGAAGGAGCAGGATTTGATCTGAGAGTGGGGGAGATCTACGAAGTGGAGGGCCAGGGATTTCTGGGCGTAACCGAGCGAGAAACTCCGAGCATGAAGCTTCTCGCCTCTTTCAAGGAAGGAGAAACTCAAGAGGTATTATTGAAATCCCATACCTACTACACGGTAAAAACAGTAGAGGATGTGAATATGCCAGACGACATTCTCGCTTTGATGACTCCTCGCTCCACGCTCTTTCGTTCAGGAGTGTATTGCTTCGGGGGCCAGGTTCCTCCGGGATACAAAGGGGGATTGACCATGGGAATGTATAACTTTCGTGATACCGATTTCCGTCTTGAAATGGGAGCTCGCATCGTACACATTATGTTTTTTGCTGTGGAGGGCAAGGGAAATATGTACCGGGGGCAGTGGCAGGGAGGACGAGTGACAACCAACGAGAAAGAAACTCAGGTATAGGTGAACTTGACAAGTAGTTTAAAGGGGACTAGTATGACCATATTATGATCACTACCTCTGTCTTCGGGCAAGGGTAGTTTTTTTATGCTATAGTTTAGCCATGGAAACAAGCCCTACAGAGAGAAAAGAGAGGGTAGCCATCTATATTGATGGCAGTAATTTTTATAAATACCTAAAAGGCACAGGCCTTGATTTTCCTAAAGGAACGAGGCTTAATTTCAGTAAATTTGCTGAATTTTTGACTGGCGATCGAGTCTGTGTCTCAAAAAGATACTACATTGGAATTGCAAGAAATTTTGATAACAGCGAAAAAAGCAAGCAAATGGTAAAAGGCCAGCAGAAGTTTCTTCAAGGATTAGAGAACGAAGGATTCAATATCAAAAGAGGGCGTATAATGTATGATGGGGGCAGAATACGAGAGAAGGGTACTGATGTGAAGATAGCGACCGATCTTATCGTAGGAGCCGTTGATGATATCTACGACACCGCTATTCTAGTGAGTTCTGATACCGATCTCATTCCGGCCCTGCAGTATATCCGGTATCGGGGCAAAAAGTTAGAATACATCGGTTTTTCTCATGCTCCATCTTTCGGCATGCAGAAGTATGCAAACTTTTCAAGACTTTTAACCGTGAAAGAGATGGAAAATTTTAAGTGAGTTATGAAATACATTCCCACAATGGGATTAAAGGTTCATGCAGAGTTCAAGACGCAGAGCAAGATGTATCAAGGGCAATGGCAAGGAGGACGGGTGACAACCAACGAGAAAGAAACTTAGGCATAGCGCATACATTGACATTATTATATAAATATGATATAGTATACATAGCTCATTAAGTACGTGGGCATATATAACTATATAAGGAGGGTTGTCTATCATGCGGTATGCCATCACAACCGTAGCGGTTGGAGTTCAAGGTCTTCTTGTCGTTTTCAATCAGGAGTGGTTTCTGTGGATGATCGGTAGGCTAGACTTTTTCTGGATTACCACAGCAGCAGCTGCGGGAGCAACATTGTTGCTTATTCTAGCAGAAGCTTCGTTGATTGGTCTGCTCGAAGGAACCGGCCCCCCGTTTTCTGGAAAAGATTTTGTCTACAGCTGGGGCATAGGATCCTTCTCAGCAGTAGCAGCTGGCTTCTGCATGGCGGTAGCCAACGTAGCTACTGGCGGAGGATTGCTTACTGGAGTAGTCACCGTCTTCATGGTCGGTATCCCGATATGGTTTACCTACTATGTGCAGTCAAAATATGAGGCTGCCGAGTCTTCTCCTGTCCACATAGTCTCCGATTAGTTTTTCAGCAAATGCTATATCAGTCCCATATCTATCTTCGCTATAAACGAATGATGGATGTGGGACTTTTCTTTTTTGCATACATCATGCCATTTATTATGTTGATTGACTTTCCTTATGCGGTAGGTAGAATAGGTTTATGTCACGGCAATTTACCGCTTTATATAAAAAACGTGGAGGATGGTATCTTGGCTGGGTTGAAGAAATTCCAGGAGTTAATACTCAGGGCAAAACTCTTAACGAAACAAAGGCAAATCTTAAAGAAGCGCTTTTGCTCATTCTTCAGGCCAATCGATTGCTGAATAGGAAAGAAGTTGCGGGAGGAAAATTCATACGAGAACCGCTTTCTGTCTCCCTGTAATGAAGAGAGAGGACTTGATCAGGCATCTTCGGGAGAATGGTTGTATATTTACGAGAGAAGGCGCGAAACATAGCGTCTTTTTTAACCCATCAATGAAAAGATTTTCTACTGTGCCGCGCCATAATGAAATTGATAACTTTTTAGCAAAGAAGATCTGCCGGGATTTAGACATTGAAGCGCCGAAGAAAAAGTAAGATACATTTTTTGCTATGTATACACCGACAATAGGATTAGAGGTCCATGTAGAGCTCAAAACACGGAGCAAGATGTTTTGTTCGTGTAAGAACGATCCTTTGGAAAAACAGCCGAACGTGAACATATGTCCCGTATGCATGGGGCATCCGGGAACGCTTCCTGTCGCCAATGAAGACGCTATCAAGAAAGTGATCCAGGTCGGACTTGCCTTGGGTTGTACAATCGCAGAACGATCTAAATTTGACCGCAAGAACTACTTTTATCCGGATCTTCCCAAGGGATATCAGATAAGCCAGTACGATATGCCTCTGTGCGAGAAGGGCAAGCTTTTAATAGGAGGAAAGGATATCCATATTACAAGGATCCATATGGAAGAGGATACCGGGCGTCTTCTCCATGGAGACAAGCAGGACTATTCTCTCGTTGATTTCAATAGGGCAGGGATTCCTTTGATGGAGTTAGTTACAGAACCAGATATTACTTCAGCCGCAGAAGCGAGAGCCTTTGCCCAGGAGCTCCAGCTCATTCTGAGGTACCTTGGAGCGTCTGACGCTAATATGGAACAAGGAGAAATGAGGGTTGAGGCGAACGTATCTGTACGGAAGGAAGGACAGGAAAAGCTCGGCACTAAAGTAGAGGTGAAGAATCTCAACTCGTTCCGTTCCGTAGAGAAAGCAATCCTTTTTGAAGCTGAGCGTCAAGAAGAGCTTTTGGAGAAAGGGGAGAAGATCGCGCAGGAAACTCGGGGATGGAATGACGCAAAAGAAGAAACGGTTTCCCAGAGGGAGAAAGAAGAGGCGCACGATTACAGGTATTTTCCGGAGCCCGACATCCCTCCCATGCGTTTTTCCCAAGACGAGATCGCAATGATCCAAAGCAGGGTTCCAGAGCTTCCCCAGCAGAAACGAGAGAGATTCCAAAACCAATACGGCCTTTCCCAGCAGGAAGTTGAGGTGCTCGTGGTGAAGAAAGCCCTCGGAGAGTATTTTGAGAACGTGGTGTCAGAGCTTGGAAAGGGAGATGTGCCAGCTACGCAGAAAGAGATTCAGCTTGCAGCAAACTACATGCTTTCTGACTTGTCATCTCTTTTGAACGAGAGCTCTTCTGAGGAGATACGGATCACGGCAGAAGATTTTTCGGAGTTGATCGTATTGATCCAGAAGGGGACAATATCAAGCGCCATTGCAAAGAAAGTGCTCGCTGAGATGTTCGCCACCGGAAAAGATCCGGATCATGTTATAGAAGATCTTGGGTTGTCCCTCATTTCAGACCAGGGAGAAATAGAGCGTATTGCAAGAGAAGTGATATCAAAGAATCCCAAAGCATTAGAGGATTTCAAGAAAGGGAAAGAGAATTCCCTTCAGTTTCTACTCGGTCAAATGATGGGTGCTTCCAAAGGAAAAGTACAGCCAGAGATTGCTCTGGAGGTTCTTAAGAAACTATTGACAGAATCAATATAGTATGCTATTCTAGTAGCAGAATATATCAAGGAGGAGCAGGTGCGAGGAACTTTAAATTGGTACGTGAAAGCTCAGCAGAAAATTCAGTCTTTTCTGCCTCATCTCGATCCGGATCTTATCGTAAACGTAAGACCAGCGATAGTCACGCCAGACAATGGGGGTCCCGAATACGAACAGTTAGTTCTGGCATTTTCTCATCTTTCTAATCAGAATCTTTCCTGGACGATGGAAATCGGTGAAGATGATGAGTACATCAAAGGAGGAAAGCTTGAATCAGTAGTGAAAGAGAGATATCTGCTAAAAACTGCTCAACACTAAACCTTCTCGTCTTGTATCTAATCTTCAAAGAGAGACACAAAGCCTCTCTTTTTCTTTGTCTAATTAAGATAGAAATTTTCTTAGTGAGCGCTTCTTGACACAATAGGGAGAGCTTTATACTATTTGCATAGTTCAGCATTCTTAGTTCTTTGAAAAGGAGGAGGTATATATGAAGGTTATCTATAGGGAAAATGGAGATGTTTCTGGCATTAAGGATCTCCAGGGCGATATGAGGGAGGATGTCTCTCTTGATCTTATAGAGGAAGGAGATGGGGATGTCATTCTGACTCTTTATGACAAAGAAGGAGAGTCTCTCTCTATACAATTCTGCTCAGGAGGTTCAGGGAATCCTATCGTGTCAGCGAAACTGCGAGAGTTGATACATGAATTGCATGTTTTTTCAACGACGAGAGGTGTTCTTGAGCGATAGGAAGGAGGGGCAGGATGGTCGTTGTAGTAACAGGTCAGGTCAACTTAGAGATCATTCCTCCTGAGGATGCCGAAGGCTTGCATCGTGCCGTATTCACTATCTCAGGGACTTCGGAACTGGTAACCGAGAGAATCAAACAGGGAATCTGGTGGTTTTTCGTGCCAGAAGCGCGGGTTCTTGTGGAAGTGGGGACGAATCAAGATATCATGATTTCGTTCTCGCACAAAAATGAGCTCGAAGCTTCCTATTTTATCAGAAAGTTTTTGAGAGAGATTGAAAAATCTCTGAGATCAAACTTTTCTTCAGAGATCGAGTCTCTCCTGAAGAATTTCATCAGCCCTACCAATGGATGGAGTCGAGGACAGATGTCTTTCCGGATCAAAGAGAGAGTTTAAA
>JAUSJU010000035.1 GCA_030647175.1 bacterium
ATCAAGAATTGTTTATAGTTTTCAATGCATCCTGGGCTGCCTGCACTTCCGCCTCCTGCTTGGATGATCCTTCTCCTTCCCCTACTTTCTTCTTTCCCAGGAAGACTCCGACGATGAACTGCTTTGCATGGTCAGGGCCCCATTCTTTCAGCACCTTGTAGGACGGCGTGATCCCCTCTTTTTCCTGGGCCACTTCCTGAAGGGTTGATTTGGCGTCCCGGAACAGCTCTCCCTCAATAATGGAAGGAAGCTTGGGAAGCAGGCATTTCTTAATGAAAGCTTCCGTCTTTTTGTATCCCGGGTCAAGGTACATGGCTCCCACGAGAGCTTCAAACGCATTGGCTAGAATGTAGTCTCTCGCTTTTCCCGTTTCCCTGCTCTCTCCCTTAGAGAGAAGAAGAAAATCATTCAGCCCTATCTCTTTGGCTAAGCTAGAGAGCATTTTTGCATTCACCAGAGCTGCTCTCCAGGATGTAAGCTCCCCTTCTGCCTTCTCGGGATACTGGGAGAAAAGGAAATCGGTCACAATGAGCTCTAACACCGCGTCTCCCAGGAACTCCATGCGCTCATTGTGGGAAAGGTGGAAATCCGGATTCTCATTAATGTACGACCTATGGGTCAGAGCCTGCGTCAAGATATCTTCGTCCTTGAACTCTACTCCCAATATCTTTTCTAAACGTGCAAGATTGATCATTCTTTGGTCGGCTGTTCGCTATTCTCCAGCTCCCGGTATACCGTTCCTAGCACTCCGTTCACGAACTTCCCTGCAGACTCTCCTGAGAAGTTCTTTGCCAGTTCTATCGCTTCGTTGATGGCAACTTTGGGGGGAACCTCATCCCTGTTCTCATACAAGAGCTCAAAGAGCCCTAATCGCAACACGTTCCTGTCTACCATGGTGATCTGGTCTAAAGGCCATTCGGGAGCCGCCTTCTCAATGATCTTGTCCAATTGGGGAAGGTGGTCCATCACTCCTTTTACCAGCTGCCATATGAAATCGGTGCTTTCTAATCCCGGCCCGAACTCCCTGATGTTGCGGTCTACCGCGTCATCAAGCATTTCTGGTTTCTTTCCCCAGAAATCCCACTCGTACAAACTCTGCATTGCAATAGATCGTGAAAGATGCCGAGAAGCCATGTGCGTATTACTTCTGCTCCAAAGATACTTCCTGATTCTTCAGTTCTTTCTCTTTCGTCTTCTGGTCTCTCTTGGAAAGCCTTGCCAACACATTGATCATCTCTTTCCCCCGGTAGGTGCCGCAGTTCTGGCATATGGTGTGCGACAACACGGGCTTGCCGCATTTGCCGCATGCCCTCGTGGAACCCGCCTTGATATAGATGTGCATCCTCGTGTTCCGCTGGCGGAACTTGGGACGCCTATGCTTTGGTACTGCCATACTCCATGACAATATCAGATTTCTTCTGGATATGCAAGGAGGCGAACCCAATAAAAAAGCGGTTGAGATTTCTCAAACCGCCTTGCATACTTCAGTGGGGGCGCCCGAACAAGAGATATCGGTCCCACTCTAGTCTCGACGCTACGTCTCCTTTTTTCTGATAGGTACGGATTTTTTCCTCTTCTTCCACCCATAGAGGCTCTCTAGAGTGAGGGCCGTTCTCATGCAAGATAGGGAAAACGGAGATGACACACTCTGCCCCTGTCTTGCTCATGGTTTTGAGCAGCGTGAGAACGCATCTTGGAGCATGGTAGGCAGCCGTCGCCACGATCACGTGCTCCACGGAAGTGCTGTAGTACTTCAATAATGCAGCCGCCCAGTACATCTGGCCTGGCGTATTCGCCGCCCATCCGGCAGTCTCGATGTAGGTAGTATCAAACCCAGAACCGATTTCCTCTTGAACGATGCGCAGAACATCTCTCCTTAGATAGAGAGGATTGCTGTGTGTGCCGGCAACCCAGAGATGTTTCCCCTTTCCTGGCCAGAGACTCTTCACGGCCTCTGAGACTCGGAACTCTTGGAATTCTCCGGGAAGAACAAGGATCGCGGTTCTTTCAGGATCCGACTTTTCCCATATGGGAAGAATTCGGACTTCATCGGCAAGAGCTCGCGCAGCTGCGAGATTCATATCGCACCTCCTTTAGATATGCTTTAGAGAGAACTAGAAGCAATATGCTATATAATTCTCATTTCGTCAAAGTATTGAGGAACGAAAGAAAAGTTCTTCGGTGAATGCTGGAGGGACCATGCTTTCGCAGATTCTTCATGTGCAACCTAGTTCCATATCCCTTGTGCTTGTCAAAACCATATGCAGGGTATTTCTTGTGGTATCTCACCATGATCCTATCCCTCGTCACCTTGGCCATAATAGAAGCTGCCGCGCACGAGAATACGCTCTCGTCCCCTTTCACGATTGCCTTCTGGAAAAGAGTGCTCTCTATTACCATATTCCCATCTACAATGATGGAATCAGCTTTCTGCACTTTGGCAAGAGCTTTCTTCATGGCAAGTCTTGTTGCTTGCAGGATATTAATCCTATCAATCATTGTTTCTGAAACAATCCCTATCCCCCACTTCACGTGAGGATGCGAATGGAAGAAATAGTAAAACTCTAATCGCTTCCTTTCAGAAAGCTTCTTGGAATCTCGTAATTGTTTCTGGAGAGCTCGGGGCATGCGGAATCCGGGTAGCACTATGAAAGCTCCCGCCACTACAGGTCCAGCTAAGGGTCCTCGTCCTACCTCATCTAACCCTGCCACCAGCTTATATCCTTTTCTCCAAAAGCTCTTTTCTTCTTTCAATGTAGGAATCCTCATAGATCAATCCTATCATACTAGGGTTTCTTTTTTGAAAGTTTGACAAATTAATTACTATATGCTTAAATATATCTAGTTCTCTCTATAATCTCAGAAAGGAAAGTGACAAAGCAATGTTAGTACTCGGAATCAATGCATCTCCGCACAGAGAAGGAACTGGAGCTACTCTTTTAGCCCGAGCTCTCGAACAAGCGACCAAAGAAGGAGCGGAGACCAAAACTATTCATCTCGCAGACATCACCATGCCTCACTACCATGGAGATCTCGAAGTTGAAGAAGTAGACCCCAGCTTGAAAGTACTCGTGGCCAATATGCTTGCAGTCCAGGCAATCATCTTTTCATTCCCGATCCATTGGTTTGGAATGAACGACCGCATGGCCTCTCTCTTGGCTCATCTGACGCCTTTGGAAGACGAAGGGAAATTCTTGCTTGAGGGACGGGTCTTCGGTCTCATCGCCACATGCGCAGAAGATGGTGCGGCGTCCGGTCTCGAGCGTGCAATGCTCACTCTCACCAACATGGGTATGCTGATGCCACCTTACGGCGCGCTCTTCCATAACATCACAATGGCAGAGAATAGCGAAGATGGCTGGCAGGAGAATGATCTCCCTCTCATGGGCACTAGTGTGGTCAGACTAGCCAAGCAAGTAGCAGGCATGACCTGGGATTACAAGGATATGGCACCGTAACGTGCCTTCCTTGAAAAGCTCTCTCCCCATAGAGAGCTTTTTATTTGTACTTACTTTGAGTAAAGACACCGGGACTAAGCTGACTATTGACAAATTAGTATTTATATGCTAATATATCTACAGAATCAGCACCTTTCAGAAAGGAAGGAAACCATGAATGGCGACGGTTTAACCGGCCGACTCTTTGAAGAAGACGTGCTCGCTGAGTGCCTCTTCCAATGGAAGGCGGGGCAAGCATATACCCCCTTCCGACAAAGCATGCGGCTGGTGAGACAGAACCAGCCGTGGGATCCTACAGACCCTTCCACGAGGGACGGAAACGACCTTCACTGCCAAGTAGCATTAGCTCTTGGCCTGGAGGATTGGTCTGATCTGCAATTCCTTACTGCTCTTCATAGCCCTCTAGACCATTGGCACGGGATAGACGGACTCTTTGAGTGGCAAGGCTGCGTGGTCACCATTGACCTCACCTGCGACCATGGTAAAGAAGAGTACAAGGCAGATGTCATCATCTACCCTGAAGACTCAGACGACCAATGGAAGCTGGCAGCTCATAGGATTGCAGAAAAGTTCACCCAGCAGGGCGCCTTAGCAGCATAAGGCGCCCTTTCTCTCCTAAGAAAGGAAGTGACATTGTACCTTTTTGTATGCCATACCTGCGGAGAATATGCCGTAAGCGAAGAAACATTCTCAGCATTCTGCCATCTCTTCACCTCTAACTATGAAAAGATCTGGAATACGATCCAGGAAGCAATCAAGGAAGGAGGGACAGGAGTCATAGAATTCAGGGATCGTTGTCCTCACTGTACTCCTACGGAAGGTAAGACCGTGGGTACGATCTTAATCCGCCAGCCCATACAGGGCCAACAAACATAAAGCTCATTGCACAACGCAACGAGCTTTTTTCTTTTCTCTGAAACTGATACAATGCCGTCATGTCGCGATTCACTCATCTCCATGTGCACTCCCAGTACTCTCTCCTAGACGGACTCCCGAAAATAGACCAGCTTTTAAACAGAGTGAAAGAGCTGGGCATGGACAGCATAGCGATCACCGACCATGGAAACCTCTACGGAGCAGTAGAATTCTACAAAAAAGCGAAGGCAAAAGGGATCAAACCCATCATCGGAGCTGAAATCTATCTTGCCTTAGAAGGCATGCGACAAGAGAGGCCCGGCATTGATGACGTCAGATACCACATGGTGCTTCTCGTGAAGAACGAGGAAGGATACAAAAACCTTGTGCAGATATTAACTGCAGCGCACCTGGAAGGATACTACTACAAGCCAAGAATAGACGAAGAGTTTCTGAAAGATCACGCCAAAGGGCTCATTGCCCTTTCTGCATGTCTTGCGGGAAAGATCCCTCGGCTCCTCATTGCAAAGAAAACCAAGGAAGCGAAAGAAACAGCGTTGCGATACCAAGAGATGTTCGGCAAAGGGAATTTCTACTTAGAGCTCCAGCGCCACCCCAATATTGAGGAGCAAGAACCCGTGAACCAAGGGCTTATTGCAATCTCCAAAGAAACCGGGATTCCTTTAGTAGCTACCGCTGACTCCCACTACCTCCGTTCAGAAGACGCCCAAGCCCAGGATGTTTTGATGCTCATCAACACGGGAGCGAAATCAGACGATCCCGAACGCCTCACCATGAAAGCAGATGACTTCTCCATCAAGAGCGCAGAGGAAATGGAGGCTCTCTTTGCTCACGTTCCAGAAGCCCTGTCTAATACGGAGGTTATTGCGAACGCGTGCTCTTTTGAGTTCATCTTGGGGAAATCAAGACTTCCCCTTTTCCCTCTTCCTGAAGGAAAAACTGCTGATGAATATCTCAGGGAGCTCTGCCTGAAGGGGCTTGAAGAAAAACCAGAGTTTGCGGGAAATGAAGAAGCGACAAAGCGTTTAGACCACGAACTGGACGTGATACGACAGACAGGGTTTGCCTCATACTTTTTGATCGTCCAGGACTTTGTGAACTGGGCAAAGAACAACCGCATCGTCGTGGGACCAGGAAGAGGGTCCGTTGGAGGATCTCTCGCTGCCTATCTTCTAAGGATCACCAATATCAATCCGTTGAGATACAACCTTCTCTTTGAACGATTCCTCACCCCGGACAGAATCTCCATGCCAGACATTGACTTGGATTTTGCAGACCACAGAAGAGACGAGGTCATTGAGTACGTAGCCCAGAAATACGGGCGAGACCACGTTGCCCAGATCATCACGTTCGGAACTATGGCTTCACGGGCCGTCATCCGCGATGTGGGAAGGGCACTAGGATATGAATACGGATACTGCGACAGAGTGGCGAAGATGATTCCTTTCGGATTCTCGTTGCAAGACACCATGGATAAAGTGGAAGAATTCAAATACTTCTACGAAACAGACGAGAAAGCAAGGCAGTTGATTGACCTCGCAAAGAAACTGGAAGGGGTGGCTCGGCACGCTTCCACGCACGCCTGCGGAGTCGTGATTTCAGCTGAACCTTTGAGCTCGTGGGTCCCTCTCCAGCACCCCACCCAGAACGACACGACCATCGTCACCCAGTACGAGATGCACAGCATTGAAGACCTGGGGCTTTTGAAAATGGACTTCCTCGGATTGAAGAACTTGAGCATCATTGAAGACACGCTGAGGCGCATCTATGCGGTGCATGGGAAGAATACAGACATTGAAACGCTTCCTTTGAACGATCCGAAAGTCTTCAAGCTTTTCCAGCAAGCAAACACGGTAGGAGTGTTTCAAACAGAGAGCGATGGCATGCGACGATATCTCAAGGAATTAAAGCCCACAGAGTTTGAAGACATCATCGCCATGATCGCCTTATACCGCCCAGGCCCCATGGAGCTTATCCCTGAATACATCGCGAGAAAGCACAAGAAGAAAGAGATAGAATACATGCACCCAAAACTCATTCCCATATTGGAAAGCACACAGGGTATTTGTATTTATCAAGAGCAGCTCATGCGCATCGCCCAGGATCTTGCGGGATTTTCTCTTTCCGAAGCAGATACCCTCAGGAAAGCGGTGGGGAAAAAGATTGAAAGTTTGCTTTTAGAACAGAAAGAGAAATTCGTAAACGGGATGGCTCAAAATTCCGTTGACAAGCGCGTCGCCCAAAAACTCTGGGAATGGATACTGCCGTTCGCGCGTTACGGATTTAACAAAAGTCATAGTGCAGCGTATGCCTTGATAGCCTACCAGACAGCCTGGCTCAAAACCCACTACCCTGTGGAATTCATGTCAGCCCTGCTGACCGCTGAGCGAAATGACATTGAACGCATCGCATTCCTCATTGAGGAAACGAGGAAAATGGGGATTGAAGTGCAGGCTCCTGATCTCAATGAAAGTTTCAGTTTCTTTTCCGTGGTTCCCAACAAATCCCAGATACGCTTCGGGTTAGCTGCCATCAAGAACGTAGGAGAAGGAATCGTGGCCTCGATCATCCAGGAGCGCAAGGAACGAGGATCGTTTCTCTCCATCCAGGATTTCATCCAGAGAGTGCAGTCAAAGGACCTCAACAAAAAATCTCTGGAAAGCTTGGTGAAGGCTGGAGCTTTTGACAAATTTGAAGAGCGAAAGCGCCTTCTTGCCAATATGGATAGGCTCTTGGAAATCGCAAGGGAGAGCCAAAAGTTTCAGAAAGCAAATCAGCGAGGGCTTTTTGAGAGCGCAGGGCAATCTGCGGCTTCCCCTCTGAGCTTTGCCTTGCAGAAAACCGAGCAAGCGACGGAACAGGAACTCTTGCTCTGGGAGAAAGAACTCCTGGGCCTCTACGTGAGCTCTCATCCCTTGAAAAGGGTGCAGAACATATTGGAAACCAGGGCTCTTTCCATCGCCAGGCTCTATGGAAGAAGATCGCCAACAGACACCGCTTCCCATGCGTTTTCTGAAAAAAGGGACGGAAAACTCCGCATCGGAGGAATCATTTCCTCATTAAAGAAAATCCTCACGAAAACAGGAAAGCCCATGATCTTCATGGGTTTAGAAGACCTTACGGACAAGATAGAGGTCGTGGTATTCCCTTCCATCATGGAGAAAAACCCGTCTGCCTTCCAGGAGAACAAGATCGTCCTGGTCGGAGGAAGGATAGACCGGAGGAACGGAGACACCAAGTTCATTTGCGAAGATATCGAAGAAATAGTAGAAGTATAAGAGATGCCTCAAAAGAAAAAGGATAACGCTCAAGAAGCAGAGCTGAGCGATCACAAGAGAATCGGGCAGGAACAAAATCTTTTCCTTGTTAGCCAAGAGGTTGGTTCTGGTTTGCCCATGTTCGCTCCCAAAGGCCTTCTCCTGCGAAGAGAAGTGGAGCAGTACATCACCCAAGAGAAAGAAAAGCGGGGGTATTCCTTTGTATGGACTCCCCATATAGGGAAGGTTGGGTTGTATAAGAAGTCCGGACATTGGCAGAAATACGACGCCATGTTCACTCCCATGAAGATTGATGACGAAGAGTATGTCTTAAAACCCATGAATTGCCCCCACCATTTCCAGATCTATCTGGAAAGGCCGAGAAGCTACAGAGACATGCCTTTGAGGCTGGCTGAAAACGCCACGGTCTATCGATATGAGAAGTCAGGCGAAGTGAACGGCCTCTTGAGAGCCAGAGCCCTCACTCAAGATGATAGCCATAATTTTGTTCGCCATGACCAGATAGGGAACGAAATAGGGAACGTGTTGGATCTCATGGAAACCGTGTATCAAACATTTGGATTCAAGAAATACAAAGCCCGCATTTCAGTCAGAGATCCAAACAACAAGAAGGGGTATCTGGGATCAGAAGCCATATGGAAAGAAGCGGAGCAGGCATTGATACAAGCCGCTGAAAAACGGGGGATGGAGTATTTTATCGGAGAAGGAGAAGCGGCGTTCTACGGGCCTAAAATTGACGTGGTGGTGCAAGACAGCCTGGGAAGAGAGTGGCAACTCACCACCTGCCAGCTTGATTTCAATCAGCCAGAGAACTTTGATCTCACCTATATTGACGAGCAAGGCAAAAAGGCACGACCTGCGATCCTCCACATTGCAATCTTGGGTTCCATAGAACGATTCATGGGCGTGTACATTGAACACGTAGGAGGTTCATTCCCCTTGTGGCTAAGTCCTGAACAAGTACGGATCCTTCCCATCTCAGATGCTCTTATCCCCTATGCAAAGGATCTGCAGGAGAAACTCTCCCACCTCAGAGTGAAGGTGCAAGATGAGAGCGAAACGCTCGGAAAGAAGATACGGGAAGGAGAAACAGAAAAGATCCCCTACCTTATTATTGTGGGAGAGAAAGAAAAGGAGTCAGGAACGGTAAGCGTCAGAAAACGGGGCAAAGGAGACTTAGGAGCAATGACCATCGCTCAATTCATAGACCAGACAACCCAAGAATTACAAAAGAAACTTTAATCTCCCATGGCAGACTTTTCTCCCAATACCAAAGAACTCGTTGCAAAGTACCAGGCATGGTACGAAAGCTTCCAGCCCAAAGAAGCAGGGTCGGTATTGTCCGTAGATGAAATCGCTTCCAAGGTAGCCGCCTTCTACGAAAAGATCCGGGGAGTCGTGGATTGGCAGGAAGAACACCTACTAAGGAAAACCGCTATCGGAAGGATCCTCAGGAGGCGTCTTCTCATGAAAACTGACGGAGAGGAAATCGCAGAGGGATTGCTCCAGGAACTGGTGCGCGGAGGCCATTTCCCCAACAACCAGCTTCCCTTGAGCACCATAGACAAGGTGCAGGCCATCGTAGACAAATACACCTTCCTCATCGCCAATCAGGCAAAGAACGGACACGAAGAACACCATCATCTCTCCATGGAAGATTGGCTCTTAGACATTGCAGCCTCAGAGATTGAGGAGTCCGTCGCTCCCCCGCTGAGGGAACGAGCTCTCATTGAATACATGGTTGAAGACATTAAGGAGCGCATCCGTTTCCCTGACAATGTTTCCTCGTCTATGACAGAAGATGAAAAAGGACTGCACATTGCTATTGCTGTAAGGAGATCGCTCTTCCATATGGACGAAGCGACTCTGAGCTTCCATATCTTAGAGAAGCTCTTCCCTTCTTGGCATACTCCTTCCACCGATACGCTTTCCCAGATTTCAGAGCACGTCGGGAACACCAGAGACCGCATAGAAGAAGTGCTCCACCATCCTTTGGCAGAACGTTTTTACCAGCTCACTTCAACGTACGATACTCCCTACCTCCTCCTCGGAGACATCCTAGGGGAAAACCCCAAGGAATTTGAGGCGATGTATGCTGAAGGCGCAAAATTGGAAGCAGCGATATCTCAAGCGTACCGAGTACGGCTCTCAAAGTTGGGGGACAAAATTAAGAAAGCCGCCGTATGGAGCACGCTCTCCATATTCGCTACCAAAGTGGTCATCGTACTCATCGTAGAGGTACCTCTGGAGCGGTACCTTACCCATACCGTTAACGAACTCGCACTGGGATTAAGCATTGCGGTTCCCACGCTCTTGATGATGCTTCTTGTGCTCAACGTGAGGTCCACCTCTGAAGAGAACTACCGCAGAGTGGTCATGGAAGTGATGAAGCTCGCCTATTCCAAAGAGCGCAAAGACAGCTATGAGCTGAGCATTCCCAAAAAGAAGAGCGGGGGTGTTTCCCTTATCTACGGCTTGAGTTTCGTGCTTTCGTTCGGAGCCTTGGCGTGGGGATTAGACAAGCTCACGCTTCCTCCCCTTTCCATCGGCATCCTCCTCTTCTTCCTTTCTCTGGTGGCGTTTGCCGGCACCAGGATCAGAAGCCGGGCAAAAGAACTTCTCATCATCCAAGAACGAGAAGGCATTCTCATGGGAATCTTTGATCTTTTCTCTCTCCCCATCATTTATGCCGGCAAGTGGTTCTCAGGGCAGATCTCTCGGTACAACGTCCTACCCCTGCTTTTGAGCTTCCTCGTGGAAATCCCCTTCCAGGTATTCGTGAGCTTCCTTGAGCAATGGAGAAACTTTCTCAAAGAAAAGAAGGAAGAAATCCACTAATTCCTTCAGGGAATCAAGGTCCCTTAGTCGTCATCTTAGGCCCCACTTCCTCAGGAAAAAGCTCTCTCGCAGTACGCCTTGCCAAGAAACTCCATGGCGAGGTTGTTTCTGCTGACTCACGACAACTCTACAAGGAGCTCTCTGTTGGCACAGGTATGATATCTAAAAAAGGGATGCGGGGCGTACCCCATCATCTTTTGCGCGTTGTTTCCATCAAAAAGAATTTCGGCGTTGCTCAGTACCAACGAGAAGCCCTCAAGATAATCGGTAAAATCCGCGTAAAAGGAAAACTTCCCTTTCTCGTTGGGGGAAGCGCGCTCTATATCTACGCAGTAGCCGATGGCTTAATGTTCCCTTCTGTAAAGCCAAATCTTGTATTGCGGAAGAAACTGGGAAAACTGAGCATCCAAGAACTCCAGAAGAAGCTCAAGGCGCTTGATCCTCAGAGAGCAAAAACGGTAGATAGGCAGAATCCACGAAGATTGATACGCGCCATTGAGATCGTGCTTTCCACGAAGAAACCGGTCCCCCTTCTGAAAAAACAATCTGCTTTCTCTCCGCTTCTTTTTATTGGGATACGAAAATCTCCTATCGAACTCAAGAAATCGATACAAAAAAGAGTTGGAGAACGGCTGCGTAAAGGATGGGTCCAAGAAACAAAAAAACTCCTTAAATCAGGAGTTTCTCAAAAACAGATCAGAGAGATAGGGCTAGGATACCAATGGATGCTCTCCTACCTTAAGCATGAAATATCCAAAGAGGAACTTGTAGAGCGCATCCAGAGAGCAGAGAGTGATTTCGCCAGAAGGCAGATGTCCTGGTTCAGAAAAGACAGACGAATCCATTGGATCAAGAATAAAAAAGGGGCGATGCGCCTCTTTAGATCCTTTCTCTAATTGGGAACCGTACTATATCCATCCCCTGTTATCCACAAGGCATGCTAGAAAGTGAAAGCCGGCGATTACTCGTCGGCTTGTCTTTCTCGCGGAAGCCTACCAAATCTTCTGGAGGCAAGATCGCGGGAATGTGTAGAGGACATAGAGGCAATAACCCAGTATCGCGCCCGTACCCATCAGAAACGCAAGGTTGAGAGGGATCAGGCGATTCCTCGTGATCTGCAATATAGCGATTGCATCCACGAAGACTAGCAAGAGGCACAGCCCGACCAGCATCGCAATGATGCTCCCGAAACCAAGTACATTCATCAGCCTACCAAACCGCTGCATCATTGAAAAACTCCTACCTCTGAAGCTCTGCGTCTTCTGTAAGGTTCTAATCATAATATAGCATATTTATATGTATTTGTCAATAGTCTTTCTTAGGCGACTATAAACGAAAAAGCCGACCAAAACATGATCGTCGATCTGACTTTTTTGCAGAAGTTTAGCAGAGCATAAGTCTTGCGGCCATAAAAAATCCGGCATTGCGCTTATTTGACAAAAATGGAATAGTCAAGTACGCTTATATTAGTATAT